>NZ_CATQFT010000046.1:0-2307 GCF_958267405.1 Neisseria maigaei
CAAATGCTGCACCACCTCCAATAATCCCTTCCTCGCCCTCCTCCGGCTGGTGCGCCTTTGTGAATATGCCGTCTGAAACTCGGGGCTTCAGACGGCATTTTGTATCCAAACGGTAACTAATGTATCCGTACTTTGTTATAGAATGGCTGCTGTTTTTCTTCGTAATTAGAAATTGTCAAAATGGGCAAACATATTCTTTTAGGTGTAACAGGCAGTATTGCAACGTATAAGTCTTGCGAGTTGGTGCGGCTGCTGAAAAAACAGGGGCATTCGGTTACGGTGGTTATGAGCCGCTCGGCAACTGAATTTGTTTCTCCGCTGACTTTTCAGGCTTTGAGCGGCAATCCTGTGCTAACCGACACGCACGGTGGCAACGGGTCAAACGGTATGGAACATATCAACTTAACCCGGAATGCGGATGTTTTTCTGATTGCGCCGGCAAGTATGAATACCGTGGCAAAAATCTGTAACGGCGTGGCAGATAACCTACTGACCAATCTGGCAGCCGCACGGAAATGTCCTCTTGCCATCGCTCCTGCCATGAATGTGGAAATGTGGCTGAATCCTGCCAACCAACGGAATATCGCACAACTGGTTTCAGACGGCATTACTGTCTATATGCCGGGCTTGGGCGAACAGGCTTGCGGAGAAAATGGTATGGGAAGGATGCCGGAACCTGCCGAATTGCTGGACCTGCTTCCGGATTTATGGACACCGAAAATTTTAAAGGGCAAGAAAATCTTGATTACCGCAGGTGCGACATTTGAAGCCATTGACCCTGTCAGGGGCATCACAAATATTTCCAGCGGGAAAATGGGCGTAGCTTTGGCGCGGGCGTGCCGTGCCGCCGGTGCGGAAGTCAGCCTGATTTACGGGCAACTTCAAACCGAACTGCCTTTCGCCATATCCGATACGGTTCAAGCCGTCAGTGCCGAAGATATGCATCGCGCAGTGCATCGTTTAATCGACAAACAAGATGCTTTTATTTCTGTTGCCGCCGTCTCAGACTATAAGGTTAAAAACAGGAGTACGCAAAAATTCAAAAAAGATAAAAATGCCAAACCGTTATCCATCGAATTGGATGAGAACCCCGATATTTTGGCTTCTATTGCCTCATTGCCGAACCCGCCGTTCTGCATCGGTTTTGCCGCTGAAACGGAGAATGTAATGGCATATGCGCGGGAAAAACGTATTAAGAAAAAAATACCGGTGATCGTTGCCAATGATGTTTCAATCGCGATGGGCAAACCGACCAACCGGATTACCATTATCGGGGACGACGGGGAACTGTCTTTTCCCGAAACAAGTAAAGATGAAGCGGCAATGCGGATTGTTGAAAGGCTTGCCGTATATTTGAACAAATATGGGACAGATGAGGGCAGCTACTAAAGATTTATGGAAAACTATTGAACATGGACAAGTGCCCAAAAATCAATTTACTAATGAACAATTAATGAAGATTAAAGCAGGAAATGAAAAAATTCCTGGTTATACATGGCATCATAATGCGCAAAGCTCTCCTAATAATATGCAGTTAATTCCTAATAGTATTCATAAAGCTGTTAGGCATACCGGTCAAAAATCGTTAAAGAAAGATCTGTGAACATGGAAGAACTATCAATATCATCAGATGAGGGATTGGTTCTAATAAGAACAATTCAACAATTTGCTGAAGATGCAGGGGTCGTTTTTCCTGTTTCATATGTATCACTTCTTAGCAAACATGATCATTTATACCCTAAAGAAAATATTTTCAATTTTGTCAATCAATACGGTGAAAATGATGAAAGAGACATTTCATTTTTAGGGTATAAGCAAAATTTAGGCTATGAAGATATTTATAGCTATTCATGTATTGATGATGAATATGGGTATGCAAAAAAAGTGATTGCTTTTGGGATTTCAGCTAATGGCGATTATATCTGTTTTGATTACAGAAAATGCAATGAAAATCCATGTATCATTCTGATGTATCATGATGATTTTTATGAAGATGAGAATGGAGATACGAAAATGGTAACTAGCCATATTGCAGATAGTTTTGATGCCTTTTTGGATATGCTATATGAACTTTCAGATTAAGTGTGTAAGTTGAGTTGAAAACCCAACTAAATTAAAAAGATAGTCTGAAATCAGCAAGCCGTAGTCCATATGAAACCTAAACTCAACAAGTAGCGGGAATGCTCTAGAAAATACAATGACACTTGGTGCTGATGAATCCCCTAATGATTTTGGTAAAAATCATTAAGTTAAGGTGGATACACATCTTGTCATATGATCAAATGGTTTCGCGAAAAATCAATAATC
>NZ_CATQFT010000047.1:0-205 GCF_958267405.1 Neisseria maigaei
CTGATGAATCCCCTAATGATTTTGGTAAAAATCATTAAGTTAAGGTGGATACACATCTTGTCATATGATCAAATGGTTTCGCGAAAAATCAATAATCAGACAACAAGATGTGCGAACTCGATATTTTACACGACTCTCTTTACCAATTCTGCCCCGAATTACACTTAAAACGACTCAACAGCTTAACGTTGGCTTGCCACGCCTT
>NZ_CATQFT010000048.1:0-277 GCF_958267405.1 Neisseria maigaei
CGGGAGAAGACTTCACGGCTCGTAAGCGTCCACTCGAACTGTCTGACAAACTCATCAAAATGATGCTGAACGACGCGGTATAGGTTTATAAGCTGTCCGTCGATATCGTTAAGTACCTCTACTTTGGCAGGGTTCGGACGAAGGAAAAAGAGTGCCGCTCCACCTGCAAACAGTTCTACATAACAGGAATGTTCGGGGAACATCGGGAACAGGTGTTTTGCCAGTCGGCGTTTACCGCCCATCCAAGGGACGATAGGTTGTGGTTTGGTATAGTCCA
>NZ_CATQFT010000049.1:0-328 GCF_958267405.1 Neisseria maigaei
GAAGTTGCAAAAAAGCAAGGATTACAAGAAGTTGTCATTACCATTATAAAAACAATAATGACAACTTTAATATAGCATTTCATAACAACCACCAATATATAGATAATCAATGACCAGTAATTTTCATAATCGCTTGGATAAAATCCTGATCGACTATATCAGCAATAGCAAACGGTGCGGCGACAGGAATGGCGACGGCGGCTGTTACTGATGAACCTATTGCGTCTTTTTTGTTAGTAGTTCTTCGGTCAAGAGTGGTATTACCCTGTTCATAGCCTGCGTCTTTTCCACGATAAAAGCCCCACATTTGACCGCCCATAAAATCGTG
>NZ_CATQFT010000050.1:0-545 GCF_958267405.1 Neisseria maigaei
GCACAATGCCTTCGGCGGCAAAACCGTCCAACAGCATTTCGGTACGGCCACCACATCTAAAGCATGGGACGCCTCTCAAATCGAAGCAAAACTGACCGCTGCCAAAACCAGACTGAACGGTGTATTCGTTGAAAACGAACCGTGGGAACGGTGCTTTAAACGCTACGGCCGTGAACATACCTTCTTCTACGCAGACCCACCGTATTGGCAAACAGCAGGATATGACCGTTCTTTTGATTGGATGCAATACGAACTATTGGCGAAATCGATGGCTGAGAGCAAAGGCAAAGTAATGATGTCCATTAATGACCATCCCGATATTAGAGAGTTATTCAAAGATTTCCGAACCACCCGCCTTGAGCTTATCTATTCCGTTGGTCGGGAAAAAACGCAAAAAACCAGCGGCGAACTGGTTATCTGCAACTGGTAAAACAAAAGCGATGGTTATCGTCGCTTTTATAAAAGTGCAAGGGAGTTGCAAATAATGCAATAAATTGCCAAAGTTTTTTCTCAGAAAATGCCGAGATTTTTCTCGGTGCGCTTCA
>NZ_CATQFT010000051.1:0-78138 GCF_958267405.1 Neisseria maigaei
TCGTCGCTTTTATAAAAGTGCAAGGGAGTTGCAAATAATGCAATAAATTGCCAAAGTTTTTTCTCAGAAAATGCCGAGATTTTTCTCGGTGCGCTTCACCGTTTAACAGACCATTAAACGGGGATAAATTTGCGCAAAAGCTGATACAATTTCCTATGCTTCGGTGGTGCAAAAGCTGCCGTAAATTTGTGCAAAAGCTGCCGTCGCCTTACAATTGCACATTTTTTCATCAGCACTGATTTTCCCTTATCCGTCAAAATACTAAGCTACTTTTCCACAACAGGGTACACACAAGTTCAGGATAAGGCGGGCGGGGATTGGGGATTTTTCCGCCGCCGGCTTCAGACGGCATTTTGCCGTCGGACGGGATGGGCGCGCCCAATCCGCAGGAGTTTCCCGGTTTGCCGTCCGATGCCGTCTGAAGCCGCCCCGCACGGGCCGCCTGACCCGCCGCCCGCAAAACGGCAGACAAAAACGGCGGGACATTTCCTGTCCCGCCGTTTTCAAATATACGTTTGACCGTACATCAGGGATTAAGCTGCCTGAATGTTGGCGGCCTGTTTGCCTTTAGGGCCGGTGGTTACGTCGAAAGAGACGCGTTGGCCTTCTTTCAGGGTTTTGAAACCTTCCATATTGATCGCTGAGAAGTGAGCGAACAAATCTTCGCCGCCTTCGTCAGGAGTGATGAAACCAAAACCTTTAGCGTCGTTAAACCATTTTACGATACCGGTTGCCATTAGAAACTTCCTATACTTAAAAATTAACAAAATCAGCAAAACAAGGCATACGGCAAACCTGACCGTCCGGCGTTCCTTCCGGCTTGATATACTCGGCGGATGCCCGATCCTGCTTAACCGTCTTTTTACATTTGTTAAGGCAAAACGTCAAGCCGTGTTGCCAAAAAAGTGGGAAAATAGGCGAAAGTACCGAAAATACAACAAAAATGCCGTCTGAACGCGGCTTTCAAATGGAACACGCTATGACCGCGCAACACCAATCCGACACGCTTTTGCACCGCCTGAACACGCAGCCGCCGAAACGTTACGGCGTATTTTTATTGAACGACGATTACACCACGATGGATTTTGTGGTCGGAATCCTGACCGAAATCTTTATGCTCGGGCAGAAACAGGCGGTGGCGGTGATGCTCTTGGTTCATCACGAAGGCAAAGGCTTGTGCGGCACTTACACACGAGACATCGCCCAAACCAAACAACAACAAGTCATGCAACGGGCAAAAGCCGAAGGGCATCCGCTGCAATGTATTGTCGAGGAGATTTAATATGCTTTCACCCGAATTGGAACAGATTTTGCAGCAGCTTTACCGCGAGGCGCGTAAGGCTCATTATGAATTTATCAGCCTCGAGCATCTGCTTTTGGTACTCATCGAAGAAGATGCCGCCGTCCCCAACGTCCTTAAGCTCTGCGGCGCGGATTTGAAAGTGGTGTCCGAACAACTCGCCGCCAGCGTTACCGAAAACACCCCCCTGATTCCCGACCACCTTTTAGACACGGTCGAAACCCAGCCCACGCTCGGCTTCCAACGCGTCATCCAACGGGCGATGGTGCATACCCAATCGGCAGGCAAAGGCTTGGTCGAGCCTTTGGACGTTTTGGTCGCGCTGATGAGCGAAACCGACAGCCACGCCGTCTATTTCCTCAAGCTGCAATCGGTTACGCGTTTCGAAGTTTTGCGCTGTATTGCCCACGGCTCTCCCGATGAAGATGAAGACGATGGCAACTATTCTTCAGACGGCATGGACGACGATAATGAGAACCGCATCAAACCGAGCAAAAACCCTTTATCGGAGTACACCGTCAACCTCAACGCCGAAGTCAAAGCCGGCCGTATCGACCCTTTGATTGGTCGCAAACACGAAATGGAACGGCTGGTGCAAATCCTGTGCCGCCGCCGCAAAAACAATCCGCTTTTGGTCGGCGAAGCGGGCGTGGGCAAAACCGCTCTGGCGGAAGGTTTGGCACATCAAATCGTCAACGGCGACATTCCCGACGCGCTCAAAGAGGCCGAAGTGTACGCGCTGGATATGGGTTCGCTTTTGGCGGGCACGAAATACCGGGGCGACTTTGAAGCGCGTATCAAATCCGTCTTGAAACAGCTCGAAAAAATCCCGCACGCCATTTTGTTCATCGACGAAATCCACACCATCATCGGCGCGGGCAGCACCGGCGGCGGCACGATGGACGCGTCCAACCTGCTCAAACCCGCGCTGGCGAAAGGCGCGTTGCGCTGCATCGGCGCGACCACCTACGACGAATACCGCACCATTTTCGACAAAGACCACGCCTTAAGCCGCCGTTTCCAAAAAATCGACGTGGTCGAGCCTACCATTTCCGAAACCGTACAAATCCTGCGCGGCTTGAAACCGATGTTTGAAGCCTTCCACCAAGTCCGCTATACGCAAGGCGCACTCGAAACCGCCGCCGAACTTTCCGCCCGCTACATCAACGGGCGTTTCCTGCCCGACAAAGCCATCGACGTGATGGACGAAGCCGGCGCGGCGCAACGGATTCTGCCCAAATCCAAACAGAAAAAAGTCATCGGCAAAGCGCAAATCGAAACCGTCATCGCCAAAGTCGCGCGGATTCCTGAAAAAACCGTGTCGCACGATGACAAACAAGTGCTGCAATTCCTCGGCCGCGATTTGAAAAACATGGTTTACGGTCAGGAAAATGCCATTGATGCGTTGGTTGCCGCCGTCAAAATGTCGCGCTCCGGCCTCGCCCTGCCCGACAAACCCATAGGCAGCTTCCTCTTCTCCGGCCCTACTGGCGTCGGCAAAACCGAAGTCGCCAAACAGCTTGCCTACTCAATGGGCGTACCGCTGCAACGCTTCGATATGTCCGAATACATGGAACGCCACGCCGTATCGCGCCTCATCGGCGCGCCGCCGGGCTACGTTGGTTTTGAACAAGGCGGCCTCTTGACCGAAGCCGTCAACAAACAGCCGCATTGCGTATTGCTCTTGGACGAAATCGAAAAAGCCCACCCCGATATTTTCAACGTCCTCCTGCAAGTCATGGACGCAGGCAAATTGACCGACAACAACGGCAAGAGTGCCGATTTCCGCAACGTCATCCTGATTATGACCACCAACGCAGGCGCGGAAAGCCTCAGCCGTCCCAGCCTCGGCTTTACCGCCAAGCGCGAACGCGGAGACGAAATGCAGGCAATCAACAAACTCTTCACGCCCGAGTTCCGCAACCGCTTGGACGCGATTATCCCGTTTGCGCCCCTGTCCGAACCCGTCATCGCCAAAGTCGTGGACAAATTCCTGCTCCAGCTCGAACACCAGCTCCTCGACAAAAAAGTTGAAGCCGAATTCACACCGACATTGCGCAAATATCTGGCGGAAAAAGGTTTCGACCCGCAAATGGGCGCGCGCCCGATGCACCGCCTGATTCAGGAAAAAATCCGCAAACCGCTCGCCGACGAACTCCTGTTCGGCAAACTATCCGACGGCGGCTTTGTGCGGATAGACTGGGATACGGCAAAAGAAGAAGCCGTGTTGAAATTTAAGAAAAGCAAAGTCAAAATAAAAACCGCCTCCGCATAAAATCAAAAATGCCGTCTGAAAGGTTCAGACGGCATTTTCTTTCAAACAAAATGACCAATCGTGTTTACGCCAAATTTTCCAGCATCCATCCGACATAACGCGACACACCGGCCTTTACATCTAAAAATTCTTCCGTATAACCTGCCTCGCGCAGTTTGGTGATGTCGGCTTGGGTGAAGCTTTGGTATTTGCCTTTGAGCGCGTCGGGAAATGGGATGTAGCGGATAAGTTCTTCTTCTACCAACTCTTTCAAGCTCATTTCAGGTTTGCCTTCGGCAGCTCGGCAGGCGTTGACGGTGGCGGCGGCAAGTTCGTTGAACTGTTGGCTGCGGCCGGTGCCGAGGTTGTAGATGCCCGAGAGTTCGGGGTGGTCGAAGAAGTAGAGGTTGACTTTGGCAACGTCTTCGACGCTGACGAAGTCGCGGGTTTGCTCGCCGTTGCCGTAACCGTCGTTGCTGCCGAACAGGTTGACGTAACCGTGTTCGCGGTATTGGTGGAAATGGTGGAAGGCGACGGATGCCATGCGGCCTTTGTGTTGTTCGTGTTGTCCGTAAACGTTGAAGTAGCGGAAGCCGACGACTTGGGCGGTCAAGCCTTCTTCCATACGGCGGCGCAATACTTGGTCGAACAGGAATTTGGAGTAGCCGTACACATTAAGCGGTTTTTCGAGTTCGCGCTCTTCGCGGAAGATTTCGCCTTTGCCGTAAACCGCCGCACTGGAGGCATAAAGGAAGGGGATGCGTTCGTCCTGACACCAGTCCAGCAAATCCAGCGTGTACTGGTAGTTGTTTTCCATCATATACAAACCGTCGTGGTTCATCGTATCGGAACACGCGCCTTGATGGAAAACGGCTTCGATGTTTTGATAAGGTAAAATGTGTTCCCTCACTTGGCGGATGAATTCGTGTTTGTCGAGGTAGTGGGAGATTTCACACTCGGCAAGGTTTTTGAATTTTTCGCCTTTGCTCAAATTATCGACGGCGACGATGTCGGTAATGCCGCGCCGGTTGAGGGCTTTGACAATGTTGCTGCCGATAAAGCCGGCCGCGCCTGTTACGATGATGGTCATATTGGGTTTCCTTTGTTTTGAGGGTTTCAGACGGCATTGGATGGTCATGCCGTCTGAAAAGATTTATTGCCCGTCCAGTGCTTCAACCAACTCTGCAAACGAACAGACCGCCGTGCCGAGTTTGGCGACGACGACGCCGGCAGCGGTATTGGCGAGGTGCATAGCTTCGGGCATCGTGCAACCTGCCGCCAGCCCCAAGCCCATTCCGGCAATGACGGTGTCGCCTGCTCCGGACACGTCGTAAACTTCTTGGGCGCGGGTGGGCTGGTAAATGGGTTCGCCGTCATTGAACAGGGTCATGCCCTCTTCGCTTCGGGTCAGCAAAACGGCAGTCAGGTCGAGATGGCGGCGCAGGTTTTGGGCTTTTTCGGTCAGTTCGCTTTCGTTTTTCCAACTGCCGACCACTTCTTTCAATTCGGCGCGGTTGGGCGTAATCAGGGTTGCGCCGGCGTATTTTTCGTAATCGTCGCCTTTGGGGTCGATTAATACGGTTTTACCTGCGTGTTTTGCCCAATCGATCATATCGGAGATGTGCGACAGACCGCCTTTTCCGTAGTCTGAAAAAATAACGGCATCGTATTCGGGCAAAACTTCTCGGTATTTCCGCTTGATTTGTTCCAACACTTCGCGGTTGGGATGTTCTTCAAAATCAAGGCGGATAAGCTGCTGGTTGCGGGCGACGACGCGCAGTTTGACGGTGGTGGCAATTTGTTTGTCGCGCATCAGATAGGAGGCGACACCGTCCTGCGCCATCAGCGCGTCAAGCGCGTCGGCGGCTTCGTCGTCGCCGGTTACGGACAACAGCCCTGCCCTGCCGCCCAACGAAGCGATGTTGCGCGCAACGTTCGCCGCACCGCCCGCGCGTTGGTCGATACGTCCGATTTTTGCCACCGGCACGGGGGCTTCGGGCGAAATTCGGGACACGTCGCCAAACCAATAGCGGTCGAGCATCACGTCGCCGACAACCAGGACTTTGGCTTGTGCGAAACGGGATTTGAGGGTTTCTTGTTGGAACTTGGCGGGCATTTTATGCACTCCAAAATAAGTTATTATTTGTGTGTGAAAACTTCAATGTATTCTCAGTAATTATCTGGCAAATTTACTGATTAATAATAAAATCCGGCTTTTTATTATTCTTCAAAGTCAAAAGGAGACCAATCAGTAACGGGAGAAAAACAATCCTCTCCTTCTTTTTTCTCAAAAACACTGCCTATATCCGCCCAAAACAGCTCCCCAACATCTGCTTGATAATGAGTAAGCCGCGTCAAACTATGAAAGGAGAAGTTATCAGGGTTATTCGTGTATTCATTATCTTCTGTTCCGGAAAATACCCGCCATCCGCTATCAAATGGTAAATCCCCTTGATGTTCCCGATACATAAATTTAATAGGAAGCCCCTCTTCGACAATTTTATGCGACACAATCGCATACCACCCGACAGGGGTATCCTTTACAAGCAAATCATCTTCCGGAAATGCATCATAATCAAAAATATTACTCACATCTGAACCACATTGAGACATCAGATAAATTCCTTTCTAAGCTGAAATCTTCCGGCTATTGATCTATCGTATCAAAGTGAGGCAGTTTCTTTGAACAGCATCAAAATTGTTGATGTTTAAGCGTTCGCCACGCGGTTCACTTCGCGTAATACGGCGACCGGATCGGCGGCTCGGGTAATGGGGCGACCCATCACCAGATAAGTCGAACCCGCCGCCAAGGCTTCGGCCGGTGTCATAATGCGGCGTTGGTCGTCGTTGTTGCCGGCAACGTCCAAGCGGATACCCGGTGTAACCAAGACAAAATCCTGACCCAACTCGCGGCGCAACGGTGCGGCTTCTTGGGCGGAACAGACCACGCCGTCCAATCCTGAACTTTGCGCCAGTTTCGCCAAGCGGATGACTTGTTCTTCAGGGGCGATGTTTAAACCGATTTCGGCCAAGTCGCTTTGTTCCATGCTGGTCAACACGGTTACACCGATCAAAAGCGGCTTGGTGTGATATCCGGCAACGGCTTCTACGGCGGCTTCCATCATGCGGCGGCCGCCCGATGCGTGCATATCGACCATCCAAACGCCCATATCGGCGGCAACTTTGCATGCCTGCGCAACGGTGTGGGGAATATCGTGGTATTTCAAATCGAGGAAAAGTTTGAAACCTTGATTGATTAAGCTTTCTGCCAAACTGCGACCGGTCGCGGTAAACAGCTCTTTGCCGATTTTGATTTGACACAATGTCGGGTCAAGGTTGCGGACAAATCCGAGCGTGTCTTTTTCGTTGGCAAAATCAAGGGCGACGATGACGGGAGTGCGTTGTTGCTGGGTTTGGAAGTCGGAGATTAAGGGATTCATAAGATGCCTGCGGATAAACGGTTATAGCTTCGATTTTAACAGCTTTTGTACACAAAAGGCCGTCTGAAAACATTTTTTCAGACGGCCTCATGATTTAACTTTGGCAAAACTTATTTGCCCAAACCTTTCAATACTTCGGCTTTCACGGCTTCTACTGCTTGGGTACCATCAACTTTGATGTATTTAGGCGCGTGTTCGCCTTCCAGCTTACTGTAAAAATCGACCAGCACTTCGGTTTGCTCGTGGTACACGGCAAGGCGTTTTTTGACGGTTTCTTCTTTGTCGTCGTCGCGCTGAATCAAATCTTCGCCGGTTACGTCGTCTTTGCCTTCGACTTTGGGCGGATTGTAGGTAACGTGGTAAGTACGGCCGGAAGCCAAATGCACGCGGCGGCCGCTCATACGGTCGACAATCACGCTGTCGGGTACGTCGATTTCAACAACCGCGTCCAAATCCACGCCTGCTTCAACCATCGCTTCGGCTTGTGCCAATGTGCGTGGGAAACCGTCAAACAGGAAACCGTTTTTGCAGTCGTCTTGGGCAATGCGTTCTTTCACCATGCCGATGATGATGTCGTCGCGTACCAAACCGCCTTCATCGATGATTTTTTTCGCTTCCAAACCCAGCGGGGTGCCTGCTTTAATGGCCGCGCGGAGCATGTCGCCGGTAGAGATTTGCGGAATGCCGAACGCGGCGGTAATAAATTGCGCCTGAGTGCCTTTGCCCGCACCCGGTGCGCCTAAAAGTAATGCTTTCATGAAGTTATCCTTTTAAATGTGTTTATTGGAATCAAACAGATAATTTACGATTCTACACGGCTTGGCACAATAGTTCAAAAACCAACTGCACAAACTGCCATTTGCAAGCAAATGTTTTGCATACCTTTGCCGAGCCTGATATTCACAAGCCGGCAACTTTTTGGGACAATCCCCAAAATTTCAAAACATCACACCCTACCAAAAAGGAACATCCGTGAAACGAATTTTTCTGTTTTTGGCTACCAATATCGCTGTTTTGGTCGTAATCAACATTGTTTTGGCGGTTCTGGGCATCAACAGCCGGGGCGGCACGGGCAGCCTGTTGGCGTATTCCGCCGTCGTCGGCTTCACTGGTTCGATTATTTCGCTGCTGATGTCCAAATTCATCGCCAAACAATCGGTCGGCGCGGAAGTCATCGACACGCCGCGCACCGAAGAAGAAGCCTGGCTTTTGAACACTGTCAAAGCCCAAGCGCGGCAATGGAACCTGAAAACGCCCGAAGTCGCCATCTACCACTCCCCCGAACCCAATGCCTTTGCCACGGGCGCATCGAGAAACAGCTCCCTGATCGCCGTCAGCACCGGTTTGCTCGACCACATGACACGCGATGAGGTGGAAGCGGTTTTGGCGCACGAAATGGCGCACGTCGGCAACGGCGATATGGTTACGCTGACGCTGATTCAAGGCGTGGTCAATACCTTTGTCGTGTTCCTGTCGCGCATTATTGCCAACCTGATTGCCCGAAACAACGACGGCAGCCAGTCGCAGGGGACTTACTTCCTCGTCAGCACCGTATTTCAAATCCTGTTCGGCTTCCTTGCCAGCCTGATTGTCATGTGGTTCAGCCGCCAACGCGAATACCGCGCCGATGCGGGCGCGGCAAAACTGGTCGGTGCGCCGAAAATGATTTCTGCCCTGCAAAGGCTTAAAGGCAATCCTGTCGACCTGCCCGAAGAAATGAACGCAATGGGCATCGCCGGAGATACGCGCGACTCCCTGCTCAGCACCCACCCTTCACTGGACAACCGAATCGCCCGCCTCAAATCGCTCTGAGCCGATTTGAAACGACAAAAAAACCGTACGCGCAAGCAGTACGGTTTTTTTGTATATGCCGTCTGAAAACATCAGGTTTGCCATACCGGCACCAACCGTATCCATTTCCGTACCGGATACGCCGCATTGATATACCCCCGACAAACCGTGTCCGGACAGAAAATATAGTGGATTAACAAAAACCAGTACGGCGTTGCCTCGCCTTAGCTCAAAGAGAACGATTCTCTAAGGTGCTGAAGCACCAAGTGAATCGGTTCCGTACTATTTGTACTGTCTGCGGCTTCGTCGCCTTGTCCTGATTTTTGTTAATCCACTATATCAGATAAAACAGCAGCAAAAATGCCGTCTGAAACCAATTAAGGCTTCAGACGGCATTTTTACTGCAAAACCTTATGCGAACGGATGATGCAGCACAATCGTTTCTTCGCGGTCTGGACCGGTGGAGACGATGGCTACCGGCGCGCCACACACTTCTTCGATACGTTTCAGATAAGCTTTGGCATTGGCAGGCAATGCGTCGTAGCTTTTCACACCGAAAGTCGATTCGCTCCAGCCGGGCATGGTTTCGTAAATCGGCTTGCAGGCTTCTACCGCATCAGAGCCGCAAGGCAGGATGTCGGTTTTGCCGCCGTCGGGCAATTCGTAGCCGACACAGATATTGATGGTTTCAACGCCATCCATTACATCAAGTTTGGTAATGCACATACCGGAAATGCCGTTGATTTGGATGGAGCGTTTCAGGGCGGCGGCATCGAACCAGCCGCAACGGCGCGCGCGGCCGGTTACCGAACCGAATTCGTGTCCGCGTTCCGCCAAACCTGCGCCTACTTCGTCGAACAATTCGGTCGGGAACGGGCCTGAGCCGACGCGCGTGGTATAGGCTTTGACGATGCCCAAAACATAATCCAGCATTTGAGGACCTACGCCCGCGCCTGCCGAAGCCGCGCCGGCGAGGCAGTTGGACGAGGTAACGAAGGGGTAAGTGCCGTAGTCGATGTCCAACAGCGTGCCTTGCGCGCCTTCAAACAGCAGTTTTTCGCCGTTTTTGTTTTTCTCGTTCAACACGCGGGATACGTCGGTAATCATCGGCGTAATGCGCGGCGCGACTTTTTCGATAACCGCCATCACGTCTTCCGCTTTCACCGGCTCGGCATGGTGCAGATGTTGCAATTGAACGTTGTAATAAGCAAGGACAGCATCCAGTTTTTCACGCAGTTTTTCAGGATGCAGCAAATCGACGGCGCGAATGGCGCGGCGTGCCACTTTGTCTTCGTAGGCAGGGCCGATGCCGCGGCCGGTCGTGCCGATTTTGCCTTTACCGCGGGATGCTTCGCGGGCTTGGTCGAGCGCGATGTGGTAAGGCAGGATCAGCGGGCAGGTCGGTGCGATTTTCAGACGGCCTTCGACGTTTTGCACGCCCGCCGCGTTCAACTCGTCGATTTCGCCCAACAGGGCTTCGGGGGAAACGACAACGCCCGAACCGATAAAGCAATCCAATCCTTCGTGCAGAATGCCGCTCGGAATCAGGCGCAAAATGGTTTTCTTGCCACCGACGACCAAAGTATGACCCGCATTGTGGCCGCCTTGGAAACGCACGACACCTCCGGCTTCCTCCGCCAGCCAGTCAACGATTTTACCTTTACCCTCGTCGCCCCACTGTGCGCCGATTACTACAACATTTTTAGCCATAGCCATATAACCTATCGATATTAAAAATTATTGCGGAAATCCCCAAACCGGTGCGGCTTTGCGGCCCGCCACGGCTTGCCTTTCATCCGCTATGAACGGGTATTTGGCATTTCACGACCTGCCAAACGCCGTCCGTCTTTTTCAGACGGCCTGCAAGCTCTTCCGAAACATTGTGCCCGATACCGTAGTCAATCACGACACACTGCCCTTGTTCACGCAAGGCTTCGACTGCTTCGCGCGCCGCTTCGGCATCTTCCGCATCGACCAACACGGCGGGCTGCCGTTCTATGGCGGGCAAACGCCCGATAAAGCTGCGCAAGTCGAAACTGAATCCCGTTGCCGGGCGCGCCCTGCCGAAATATCCGCCCAATCCGTCATAACGCCCGCCGCGCGCGACCACGTCGTGGAAATCGGCGGCATAGGCGGCATACAGCAAGCCCGTGTGGTAATTGTCGACACGCAGCTCGGACAAGTCGATATGGATTTCACAATCGGGGAATGCGTCGCACACCGCCTGCAATTCGTCCAACGCGCTGCCGACCGCCGACAAATCCGGCAACCGTCCGCGCGCGTCGGACAACACTTCCCGCCCGCCGTACAGGCGCGGCAGCAGCGAGAATGCTTTTGCCCACATACCGTCCAGTTTCCAAGCCTTGACCTGCGCTTCGACCGCCCCGGTATCTTTATCCTGCATCAGCGACAAAAGTTCTGCCGATTGCTCGGCATCGAGATGCGCCGCATCGGATAGGGCGCGGAATACGCCGATATGCCCCAGCGACAGCAAAACTTCGCCTATATCGGCAATCTTCATGCTTTTGAGCATCAGGTCAATCAGTTCGATGTCGCCACGGATGTCGGCAAAACCGTACATTTCCGCACCCGCCTGCAAAGGTTCGCGCACATTGACCAGCCCATCCGGGCGCGCGTGCAACACGGAGCCTGCGTAACACAATCGGTTAATCCCTTGGTTGGCGGACAAAAGATGGGCATCGATACGCGCCACCTGCGGCGTAATATCAGCACGGATGCCCAACTGCCTGCCGCTCAACTGATCGACCACTAAAATGGTTTTCAACGACAAGCCCGCGTCAATATGCGTCAGCAGGGAGTGGCTGTATTCCATCAACGGGGGTTGGACCAACTCGTAACCGTGTACGCGGAACAGTGCCAACAACTGCTCCCTCGCGCTTTCAAGCTGCCGCGCGTTCGTGGGCAGTACGTCGGCGATATGTTCCGGAAGCTGCCATGTCTGCATGAGAATCTGCCTTCTATTTTATCCTGTAAACACAAAAGGCTGCCCGATCTGCAATCAGACGGCATCTTTGCCGCAACGCATCACGCCGCTGTCAAAACGGCGATGCTTCCTTCCGATTCAGAGTCCGAACAGCCCCTGTCCGACGGCTCAATGCCGTCAAGTCGTTAAAACCAAACTTTACCATAAAATACACACAATCTGAATATACTTTTACACCCTGTATCCGCCGTCTGACGGCACGGCATTTTTTTACTATATAATATGCACCATTATTTCTCATCATTCCCTGCTGCCGTTTTCTGCTTCAGACGGCATTTTTGTTGATTGAACACTTATGCTGCTCGACCTCAACCGCTTTTCCTTTTCCGTCTTCCTGAAAGAAATCCTCCTGCTCGCCGCCCTTGCCCTGCCCATGCTGTTGGCGCAGGTCGCGCAGGTGGGCATCGGTTTCGTCGATACCGTGATGGCGGGCGGTGCGGGTAAGGAGGACTTGGCGGCGGTGGCTTTGGGCAGCAGCGCGTTTGCCACGGTTTACATTACCTTTATGGGCATTATGGCGGCACTGAACCCGATGATTGCCCAGCTTTACGGCGCGGGTAAAACCGACGAAGTAGGCGAAACGGGGCGGCAGGGGATTTGGTTCGGGCTGTTTTTGGGGATGTTCGGCATGGTATTGATGTGGGCGGCGATTACGCCGTTCCGCAACTGGCTGACCTTGAGCGATTATGTGGAAGGCACGATGGCGCAGTATATGTTGTTCACCAGCCTGGCGATGCCGGCGGCAATGGTGCACCGCGCCCTGCACGCCTACGCTTCCAGCCTGAACCGCCCGCGCCTGATTATGTTGGTCAGCTTCGCGGCGTTTGTGTTGAACGTGCCGCTGAACTATATTTTCGTTTACGGCAAATTCGGTATGCCCGCTTTGGGCGGCGCGGGCTGCGGACTGGCGACGATGGCGGTGTTTTGGTTCAGCGCGCTGGCGTTGTGGATTTATATCGCCAAGGAAAAATTCTTCCGCCCGTTCGGACTGACGGCAAAATTCGGCAAACCGGATTGGGCGGTGTTCAAACAGATTTGGAAAATCGGCGCGCCCATCGGGCTGTCTTATTTTTTGGAAGCCAGCGCGTTTTCGTTTATCGTGTTTTTGATTGCGCCCTTCGGCGAGGATTATGTGGCGGCGCAGCAGGTCGGCATCAGTTTGTCGGGGATTCTCTACATGATTCCGCAAAGCGTCGGCTCGGCAGGGACGGTGCGTATCGGCTTTTCGCTGGGGCGGCGCGAATTTTCGCGGGCGCGTTATATTTCGGGCGTGTCGCTGGTGTCGGGCTGGGTGCTCGCCGTGATTACCGTGCTTTCTTTGGTATTATTCCGTTCGCTGCTGGTAAGTATGTACAACAATGATCCGGCGGTTTTAAGCATCGCCGCCACCGTCCTGCTGTTCGCCGGCTTGTTCCAACCGGCAGACTTCACCCAATGTATCGCGTCCTATGCCCTGCGCGGCTACAAAATCACAAAAGTGCCGATGTTCATCCACGCCGCCGCCTTCTGGGGCTGCGGCCTGCTGCCTGGCTACCTGCTTGCCTACCGTTTCAGTATGGGCATTTACGGCTTCTGGACGGCATTGATTGCCTCGCTCACCATCGCCGCCATCGCCTTGGTATGGTGCTTGGAAAAATGCAGTATGGAGTTGGTCAAATCACACAAGGCCGTCTGAAAACGCAGTACACTTCAATTCAAATACAGTTAAAGCTCAAACCATGCAACCCATCCGATACCAAACCGACCTCACCCCTTACAACACTTTCGGTCTTCGCGCCCAAGCCCAAGCCTTTATCGCGCTTGAACACGCCGGCGAATTGCGCGACATCGTCCGACTGCCCGAGTTCGACCACGATACCGTTTTATGGCTGGGCGGCGGCAGCAACATCCTTTTGATGCAGGATTACGACGGCTTGGTCGTCCATATGGAAAACAAGGGCATACGCGAGATTGCGCGTTCAGACGGCATGGTTCTGATTGAAGCGCAGGCGGGCGAAATTTGGCACGATTTCGTGTTGCACACCGTCGCGCTGGGTTTGAGCGGTTTGGAAAACCTGAGCCTGATTCCGGGTACGGTCGGCGCGTCGCCCGTGCAGAACATCGGCGCATACGGCGTTGAGGCGAAAGACGTGATTCACAGCGTGCACTGCTTCGATTTGGATACGGAAACCTTTGTAACCCTTTCCAATACCGACTGCCGCTTCGCCTACCGCGAAAGCCTGTTCAAGCAGGAAGGCAAAGGGCGTTATGTGATTGTTTCGGTTGTATTTGCATTAAAAACGCATTTTGTGCCGAACTTGGGTTACGGCGATTTGGCAGCGAAGGTTGCCGAATTGAGTGCAGGCACGGAGGCGACGGCGAAAGACGTTTCCGATGCGGTATCCGCCATCCGCAACAGCAAATTACCCGACCCGAAAGTTTTGGGCAATGTCGGCAGTTTCTTTAAAAACCCCGTCGTCAGCACAGAAAAAGCCGCCACCCTGTTGCAGCAGCATCCCGATATGCCGCATTATCCGCAGCCGGACGGTTCGGTCAAACTCGCCGCCGGCTGGCTGATCGACCAATGCCGTCTGAAAGGCTTCCAAATCGGCGGCGCGGCGGTACATGACAAACAGGCTTTGGTTTTAGTGAACAAAAACAACGCCTCGGCAAACGACGTTCGGCAGTTGGCGCAACACATCAAATTTACAGTATTTGCTCGGTTTCAGGTAGAATTGCACGCCGAACCCAATTGGCTGCCCGCTTCGTTCAGCCTATAAATCCAAGGAGTATGCCCGTGACCCGCATTGCAAAAACCAATACTTACACCCGCATCATCGATGCCAGCCTTGCGCTCTTCAACGAGGAAGGCGAGCGCAACATCAGTACCAACCATATCGCGGCACATTTGGGCATCAGTCCGGGCAATCTCTATTACCACTTCCGCAACAAAGACGAAATCATCGTCCAACTGTTCAAACGTTACAGCGAAGCCCTGCTGGCATACCTGAATGAAGCCGTGCTGCCGTCTGATGTGGAAGACTCCATTAACTATATGGCGGGCATTTACGACGTGATGTGGGAATACCGCTTCCTCTTTAGCGACGTAAACACCCTGCTTGCACGCAGTGCCGAATTGTTGGGCGAACACAATACCTTCACCCAAGCCAAAGTCTCCCCGCTCTTGGTCAACCTGCTTACCCAGCTCAACGGCTTAAACATCATCCAAGCCGACCAAACCGCCATGAACGACCTCGCCGTCAATATGTGGATGGTCACGAAATACTGGTTCGACTTCGACAGCTCCCTGCGCGGGCGTACCAAGCTGACCGAAGACTCCAAAACACGCGGCGTCCGTCGTACCTTAAGCCTCCTGCGTCCCTACCTCTTGCCGAAACATCGCGAGGAATACGACCGGAAAATCGGCAACGGCAACCCGTAAACCCATAACGTCCGAATCAGTTTTCAGACGGCACTTACCCGACGGTATCAGCGAATGCGCGCAGCCCTCCCGCCCCATATCTCCATCACAGGCCTAGGTTACCTCGGCCTGCCGCTGGCACAAAAGTTTTACCGACACGGCAGCCGCGTCTCCGCCATAAAACGCAGCCTGACTTCGGACGACATCAACCTGCCCATACACCTCGACATCTTCGACCTCGGCTGCACCGATGCCTTTCAGACGGCATTGTGGCAAAACCACGCCGACAAACCCGTTTGGTATTTCCTGCTGCCGCCCTCTTCCCTGACGCATTACGCCGACACCGTCAAACAATGGGCAGAGCTTGCCCGGGCGTGCAACGTGCAACACCTGATTTTCACCAGCAGCACAAGCGTTTACGGCGATAAAGTGCGCGAATGCGACGAAACCGCCACACCCAATCCGCAAACCGAGTCCGCCCGACAAATCCTCGCCGCCGAACAACACCTGCTCGACAGCGGCGTTCCGAACATCGACATCCTGCGGCCGGGCGGGCTTTATTGCGCCGAACGCCATCCCGTCAGCCGCCTTGTTCAAAAGCAAAACATCCAAGGCGGCAACTGGCCTGTCAACATCGCCCACCGCGACATCGCCGTCGAAAGCCTGTTTCAGACGGCATTCAAACCCGGCGGCAGGCGGCTGAAAAACATTATCGAACCGCGCCACCCGGCACGCCGCGAATTTTATACGGAAGAAGCCGCCAAACTCGGTCTGCCCGCGCCGGATTTCGCACTCGACGACAGCGTGGGCAAAATCATCCGTACCGTTTGCGATAACGGGTTAAGCCTGTAAAATAACCGGTAACAGCAACAAACAGGCATTCTCCGCCCCAATCAGAAAATATGTCCGCCCTCCTCCCCATCATCAACCGCCTGATTCTGCAAAACCCGGACAGCCGCTCGGAACTTGCCGCCTTTGCAGGCAAAACACTGACCCTGAACATTGCCGGGCTGAAACTGGCGGGACGCATCACAAAAGACGGTTTGCTCTCGGCGGGAAACGGCTTTGCAGACACCGAAATCATCTTCCGCAACAGCGCGATACAGAAAATCCTCCAAGGCGGCGAACCCGGGGCGGGCGACATCGGGCTCGAAGGCGACCTCATCCTCGGCATCGCGGTACTGTCCCTGCTCGGCAGCCTGCGTTCCCGCGCATCGGACGAATTGGCACGGATTTTCGGCACGCAATCAGACATCGGCAGCCGTGCCGCCGACATCGGACACGGCATCAAACAAATCGGCAGGAACATCGCCGAACAAATCGGCGGATTTTCCCGCGAACCCGAGTCCGCAAACATCGGCAACGAAGCCCTTGCCGACTGCCTCGACGAAATAAGCAGACTGCGCGACGGCGTGGAACGCCTCAACGAACGCCTCGACCGGCTCGAACGCGACATTTGGATAGACTAACCTTCAGACGGCATCCGACATGAACAGTCCTTTTCACAACATCGGCATCGTAACCCGCCCCAACACGCCCGACATCCAAGATACTGCACACACACTGATTACATTTTTGAAGCAGCACGGCTTTACCGTCTATCTCGACGAAGTCGGCATAAGGGAAGGCTGCATCTACACCCGGGACACCGCTGGCTGCCATATCGTCAACAAGACCGAACTGGGGCAATACTGCGACCTGGTCGCCGTCTTAGGCGGAGACGGCACCTTTCTCTCTGCCGCCCGCGAAATCGCCCCGCGCGCCGTTCCGATTATCGGCATCAACCAAGGTCATTTGGGCTTTCTTACCCAAATTCCCCGCGAATATATGACGGACAAGCTATTGCCTGTTTTAGAAGGAAAATACCTTGCCGAAGAGCGCATCCTGATTGAAGCCGCACTCATCCGCGAAGGCAAAACCGCCGAACGCGCCCTCGCCCTCAACGATGCCGTCCTCTCCCGCGGCGGTGCCGGACAGATGATTGAATTTGAAGTCTTCGTCAATCAGGAATTCGTCTATACACAACGTTCGGACGGGCTGATTGTCTCCACCCCCACCGGATCGACCGCCTATTCGCTTGCCGCCGGCGGCCCTATCATGCAGGCAGGATTACACGCCTTCACACTCGTACCTATCTGTCCGCAATCTATGACCAACCGCCCCATCGCCATTCCGGACACGTCCGAAATAGAAATCCTCGTTACCCAAGGCGGCGACGCGCGCGTCCATTTCGACGGTCAAACCCATATCGACGTGCAAAACCTCGACCGCATCACCATCCGCCGCTACCGCAACCCCTTACGCATTTTGCACCCGACCGACTACCAATATTTCAAAACCCTGCGCCAAAAACTGCACTGGGGCGAACAATTGGTCTGAACCGACCCTTACCGGAAAACACCTATGAATCCAAAAACTCCCCCCGGCCATACAGAAGATGCCGTGCGCCTCTCCAAACGCATGGCGCAACTGGGGCTTTGTTCGCGCCGCGAAGCCGACGGCTATATCGAACAAGGCTGGGTAACGGTCAACGGCAAAACCGCCGTACTTGGTCAGAAAATTTCACCGGCAGACCGTATCGAACTGAACAAGAAAGCCCACGAACAGCAGGCAGCACGCATTACCATCCTGTTGAACAAACCCGTCGGCTATGTCAGCGCACAAGCGGAAAAAGGCTATAAATCCGCCGCCGAACTGATTACCCCTGAAAATCACTGGGAAGGCGACACCAGCCGTATCCGTTTCGATCCGAAACACAAAATCGGTCTTGCCCCCGCCGGCAGGCTCGATATCGATTCAGTCGGATTGCTGGTGTTGACGCAAGACGGCCGTATCGCCAAGCAGCTTATCGGCGAAAACAGCGGCAGTGAAAAAGAATATTTAGTACGCGTGCGCGGCAAATTGGACGAAAAAGGACTTGCCTTACTGAATCACGGATTGAGTTTGGACGGCGAGAAACTGCGTCCCGCCAAAGTAGAATGGCAAAACGAAGACCAACTGCGCTTCGTGTTGAAACAGGGTAAAAAGCGGCAAATCCGCCGTATGTGCGAACTGGTCGGGCTGCGCGTCGTCGGGCTGAAACGCATCCGCATGGGCAAGGTCAAGCTCGGCAGGCTGCCGCCCGGCAAATGGCGTTATCTCGCTCCCGGCGAATCGTTTTAAATAAGCATTAAAAAATGCCGTCTGAAAATCCTTGCGTTTTCAGACGGCATTGCCTTATGCCCAAATAACGGTTTCTTCCAAGGGCCTGCGCGCTTTCGTGGCGATTTCCTGAACCCGGTAGCCGAATGTCGCGGCAACGGACACGCCCCATTCTGCAGCATCGAACAAACCGAACTGCCCGGACAATACGCGTTCCATATCGGCATAGTTGAAACCTTCTATCGGACAGGAATCGATACCTACCATCGCCGCACCCGTCATCATGTTGGCTAACGCGATATAGGTCTGGCGGCAACACCAGTCAAACAAGGCGTGCGGATCGTCCAAAATCTTGATATCGTCAGCTTGAAACGCCTGATACCTCGCCAAAGATTTTTCTACGGCATCCGGTTCGGTAACGCCGCGCCGTTTGAGGCTTTCCAACATAAACGGGCTGTCGAAGCGGGCATTTTTCTTCGCCAAAAACACCACCAAATGACTGGCGGTATCCAAAGCATCCGCCATACCCCAAGAAAACGGCTTGATTGCCTGTCGGATTTCGGGGTTTTGAACTACAACAAACTGCCAAGGCTCCGAACCGACCGAACTGGGCGACAAACACCCGAGTTCTAAAATAAACTGAAAATCCTCGGCACTGATTTTGCGTGCCGCATCGTAATACCGGCATGATTTGCGGTTTTTAAATGCGGATAGGACCTGCTCTTTGCTTAATACTGTCATCGTGCATCCTTTTCTATTCATTAAGCTAATTATGCTTATTCCTCAATCACAGTCTCCACCACCGAATGAATACTTTTAGGCAATTGCAAAAAAGCATTCCAAGCAATTAAAGCAGTTTTAAAAGTATGCAGCGAACAGCTTAATACTGGATAACCATCTTCTTCATCAAATTCATTGTGGTAAAAAATGACCTTATCATGATGAAATTCTAGGCAAAATTGTTGACCACCGCCATCATCATAAATTTCATTTGGATTATTTTCTATTAATTCTATAATCTTGAAATGCTCATCAATCGTGGATCGATAGTAAATATCGCTCATTAAGGTAGACGTAATGTAATCATATATTCCTACATAATAATCAACCCTATTATCATAGTCATCCAGAATGATACACATTCTAAATGTATCTCCTGATGGAAATTTATCACAAAAGCACTTAATTCTTTTCATCATTAATCTCCTAATTTTTCATAAATATTACTATTCATATTATTACTTTGATTGCAAATTGATTTCAAACCGATACGGCTCTGCCGCACCATACAAGCCGCCCTCGCCGTCGGACCTTATCCGGACTTTGCCCGTCCTTCGGCGGCTCGGAAAGTGAAGCGGCGGCAGATTCGCGAATGCCGCCCCAATGCCTTTCAGACGGCATTTAGTTCATCGCAAACACGCCTACGGATACGCGATATAGGCATAAGCCGAATGGTTGTGGATAGATTCGAAATTCTCACTCTCGACGACAAAGCTCTTGATACGCTTGTCGGCAATCAGTGCAGTAGCGACATCACGCACCATATCTTCCACGAATTTCGGATTTTCGTAGGCCTTTTCGGTAACGTATTTTTCATCGGGGCGTTTGAGCAGGCCGTAGAGTTGGCAGCTCGCCTGCGCCTCCACATAATCGATGACTTCCTCGATACCGACTTCGGCATCGGCAGTCAGGCTGACGGTAACGTGCGAACGCTGATTATGCGCGCCATATTGAGAAATTTCTTTGGAACACGGGCAAAGCGAGGTTACAGGAATCATGACCTTCATACTGTGGCCGTATGCCCCGTCTTTGATTTCGCCCGTGAGACAGACATCATAATCCAGTAAGGACCGAATACCGGAAACCGGCGCGGTTTTCTTGCGGAAAAATGGGAAAGAAACGCTGATTTTGCCGGCGCGGGAATCCAAAAGCGCGACCATTTCGGCAGTCAGCCTATGCAATTGTGCGAAATCCAAGGCTTCAGAATGTTGCTCCATCAATGCGACAAAGCGCGACATATGCGTACCCTTCTGCTCGGCGGGCAGGTAAACCGTCATGGTCAGACGGGCAACGGTGGACTGGATGCCTTCTGCAGTTTGCAGGGTAATCGGAAAGCGCAGGTCTTTGATACCGACCTGATTGATCGGCAGGTTGCGTAAATCTCTGCTGGATTGCACGTCTGCAATGGCGTTCATGCGCTGTTTGTCCTTAATATTCAGATAATTATTGAGATGTGTGTATTGTATGGCAGGCAGATGCCATCTGAAAAAACGCTGTTGACCGCCTGCCTGCAAATGCGAGATTATATCACTTGCTTTTGGCGGCTGCATTGATTGTTTCTATTTTCGGGATAGTGATAAAATCCCGACTTATTCATATCTTACAAGGCAGAAACAGATGAAATTCGCCACCCAAGCCATCCATTCCGGCTACGATTGCGACGAACACAACCGCGCGCTGATGCCGCCGATTTATCAAAACAGTATGTTTGCGTTGCACGAGATTGGCGAAAATGTGCCTTACCGTTATTCGCGCCTGAGCAACCCGACCCGTCAGATTTTAGAAGACACCGTTGCCGATTTGGAACACGGTGCGGCAGGTTTTGCGTTTTCCAGCGGTATGGCGGGAATTGATGCCGTGTGGCGCACTTTCCTACGCCCTGGCGATACCATTGTCGCCGTCGCCGATATTTACGGCGGCGCGTATGACTTATTGGTCGATGTTTATCAAAAATGGGGGGTGAACGTTGTTTTTGCCGATTTGGGCAAGCCGGATAATTTGGACGAGCTGCTCAAAGCGCACAAGGTCAAACTGGTTTGGCTGGAAACGCCGTCCAACCCGCTTTTGCGCTTGGTAGACATCAAAGCCCTTGCGGCGAAAGCCAAAGCAGCCGGTGCGCTGGTCGGTATCGACAACACTTTTGCCACACCGTATCTGCAACAGCCGTTGGATATGGGTTGCGATTTTGTGTTCCATTCTGCTACCAAATATTTGTGCGGCCATTCGGATGTATTGATGGGCATCGTCGTTGCCAAAACCAAAGAACTGGCGAAACCGCTGCACGACATGATGGTGCATACCGGCGCGATTGCCGGCCCGATGGACTGCTGGCTGGTGTTGCGCGGCATCAAAACGCTGGCTCTGCGCATGAACGCCCATTGCCAAAACGCGCTCGAAATTGCGCGCCGTTTGGAAGCCCATCCTGCCATTGAAAAAGTGTTCTATCCCGGCCTGCCGTCGCACGAACATTACGAACTGGCGAAAACACAAATGCCCAAAGGCATCGGCGGCGTGGTTACGGTTTATCTCAAAAACGACACGCGTGAAGCGGCTAATAGCGTGATTAAAAACATGAAACTGGTCAAAATGGCTTCCAGCCTCGGCGGCGTGGAAAGTTTGGTCAACCATTGCTATTCCCAATCCCACAGCGGCGTGCCGCATAATGTGAAAATGGAAATGGGCATCAGGGTCGGCCTGCTGCGTTTCTCTGTCGGTATCGAAGATGTAGATGATATTTGGAATGATATTTCCGCCGCACTCGATACGACTGTATAATCCACGCAAAATGCCGTCTGAAACCATGGTTTCAGACGGCATTTCAATCAACTCGGCCGAAAATCAACGCTTCAGCATCTTTGCCGCCTCAATAGCGTAATAGGTCAAAATCCCGTCCGCACCGGCGCGTTTGAATGCCAGCAGGCTTTCCAAAACCACTTTGCCGCCGTCCAGCCAGCCGTTGGCAATCGCTGCCTGCAACATCGCGTATTCTCCCGAAACCTGATAGGCATAAGTCGGTACGCCGAACTCGTCCTTCACGCGGCGGACAACGTCCAAATACGGCAAACCGGGCTTAACCATCACCATATCCGCACCTTCCTGAATGTCCAACGCCACTTCGTGCAGCGCCTCATCGGTATTTGCCGGATCCATCTGATAGGTCTTTTTATCTGCCTTGCCCAAATTGCCCGAACTGCCCACCGCATCGCGGAACGGCCCGTAAAACGCCGAAGCATATTTGGCGGAATACGCCATAATCCGCGTGTGGATATGACCCGCATCCTCCAACGCCTCGCGAATCGCACCGATACGCCCGTCCATCATATCGGAAGGGGCAACCACCTGCGCGCCCGCCTCTGCATGACATAAAGCCTGTTTCACCAAGACTTCTACGGTTTCATCATTCATCACGTAACCGTTTTCGTCCGTCAGTCCGTCCTGACCGTGAACCGTATAAGGATCGAGCGCAACATCCGTCATAATGCCCAGTTCGGGAAACCTCTCGCGCAAGGCGCGGACGGCTGTCGGCACCAGTCCTTCAGGGTTATACGCCTCCTGCGCACATTCCGTCTTATTTGCCGTAACGACAGGGAACAGTGCCAGCATGGGTATTCCCAAATTTGACGCTTCCTCCGCCGTAAACAGCAACCTGTCCAAACTTTGACGCTTCACGCCCGGCATAGAAGGCACATCCTCCTCGCGTGCCGATCCCTCCAATACGAACACCGGATAAATCAAATCATCGGCAGTCAGCGTATGCTCGCGCATCAGGCGGCGTGAAAAATCGTCCCTGCGCATACGGCGCATACGCGAAGCCGGAACATTGCGGTAAGGAAACTGCATAATTCCTCCAATCATCCTGTCAACAATTCAAATCATACAGAAGCCGCCGCAACTTGCAGACGGCATCGGGCGGTAATCAAAATCCGTTTTCACCGGAAAGGGTTTCGGCACACCGAAATGCCACGCCGAAGGACAGCGTCCCGCCCGTTAAAGAACAAACCCCTTCCAAAATCAGGCTTCAATATTCTTACGCCACAATACCAAAAGTTTCCCGATATGCTGAACCGGTTGCGCGTCAACCGCCTCACACAAGGCATTGCAGATTTCGATACGTTCGGCACGGTCGTCGCCGAATACGCGCACTTTAATCAGCTCATGCGCCGTCAGTGCCGCATCGGTTTCCTTGATGACCGCGTCCGTCAAACCCTGCTGACCGACCATCACAACAGGATGGAGATGGTGCGCGCGCGCTTTCAGTTCCAAAATTTCTTTGGTGTTCAATTTGCTATCCGTCATTTTCCTACTGCTTGAATAAAAAGAATAATGCGGCATTGTACGCGATTTGGCACGACAACGGCAAAATTAACGTACAATACGCGGTTTCATTCCGACCCGCGAACCACTATGGCTGTACGTTCCAAATCCTCAAAAGCGTGGCTGCACGAACACGTCAACGATCATTACGTCCATATGGCGCAAAAAGACGGCTACCGCGCCCGTGCCGCATACAAACTTTTGGAAATCAACGAAAAAGACAAGCTGATCAAACCCGGCACGGTACTTGCCGACTTGGGCAGCGCGCCGGGAAGCTGGTCGCAGGTTGCCGCCAAGCTGACGGGTACTTCCGGAGCAGTTTTCGCCTTGGACATCCTGCCTATGGAAGCCATAGGGGGCGTGTCCTTCATTCAGGGCGACTTCCGCGAGAACGACGTACTGGCACAATTTGAAACCTTGTTGGACAACCGCCCGCTCGACCTTGTAATCTGCGATATGGCGCCCAATATGTCGGGCAATGCCGTAACCGACCAGGCACGCAGCTTTTATCTGTGCGAACTGGCTTTGGACTTCGCCTCGCAACACCTGAAAACCGGAGGCAGCTTTCTGGTCAAAGTCTTTCAGGGTGCAGGCTATCAGGAATACATGGCAGCCATGCGCGAAATTTTCGGCACGGTGCAGACACGCAAACCCGAAGCCTCGCGCAATCGCTCCAGTGAGATTTATTTATTGGGCAAAAATAAACGCTGACAATACAGACGGCGTGCTTTACAATCATTTCCGTTTTACACCTCAATTATGGAGCCTTGCTAAGTGGGGAACACCTTTAAATCAATCCTTGTCTGGGTCGCCTTGGGTATCGGCCTGATGGCTGCGTTCAACGCTTTAGACGGTAAAAAAGAAGACAACGGACAAATCGAATATTCTCAGTTCATCCAACAGGTCAACAACGGCGAAGTATCCGGCGTCAACATCGAAGGATCCGTCGTCAGCGGTTACCTGATTAAAGGCGAGCGCACCGACAAAAGCACCTTCTTCACCAACGCGCCTTTGGACGACAACCTAATCAAAACGCTTTTAGACAAAAACGTCCGCGTAAAAGTAACGCCGGAAGAAAAACCGAGCGCGCTGACTGCCCTGTTTTACAGCCTGCTGCCCGTCCTGCTGCTGATTGGCGCATGGTTCTACTTTATGCGTATGCAGACAGGCGGCGGCGGAAAAGGCGGCGCATTCTCCTTCGGAAAAAGCCGCGCCCGCCTGCTGGACAAAGATGCCAACAAAGTGACCTTTGCCGATGTCGCCGGCTGTGACGAAGCCAAAGAAGAAGTGCAGGAAATCGTCGATTACCTCAAAGCGCCGAACCGCTATCAAAGCCTCGGCGGTCGCGTGCCGCGCGGCATCCTGCTGGCGGGCAGCCCGGGAACCGGCAAAACGCTCTTGGCGAAAGCAATTGCAGGTGAGGCTGGCGTACCGTTCTTCAGCATTTCAGGTTCTGACTTTGTCGAAATGTTTGTCGGTGTCGGTGCAAGCCGCGTCCGCGACATGTTCGAACAGGCAAAGAAAAATGCGCCCTGCATCATCTTTATCGACGAAATTGACGCGGTAGGCCGCCAACGCGGCGCAGGTTTGGGCGGCGGCAATGATGAGCGCGAGCAAACATTAAATCAATTATTGGTTGAAATGGACGGTTTTGAGAGCAACCAAACCGTCATCATCATTGCGGCAACCAACCGTCCCGACGTACTCGACCCTGCGCTGCAACGCCCCGGCCGTTTCGACCGCCAAGTGGTCGTCCCCCTGCCGGACATCCGGGGGCGCGAACAGATTTTGAATGTCCATTCTAAAAAAGTGCCTTTGGACGAATCTGTGGATTTATTGTCCCTCGCGCGCGGCACGCCGGGCTTTTCCGGCGCGGATTTGGCGAACTTGGTCAACGAAGCCGCCCTGTTTGCCGGCCGCCGCAACAAAGTCAAAGTCGATCAGAGCGATTTTGAAGACGCAAAAGACAAAATCTATATGGGTCCGGAACGCCGCAGTATGGTGATGCACGAAGACGAAAAACGTGCGACGGCGTATCACGAATCCGGACACGCGATTGTTGCCGAAAGCCTGCCCTTTACCGACCCCGTCCACAAAGTAACCATTATGCCGCGCGGACGTGCGCTGGGTCTGACTTGGCAGCTTCCCGAACGCGACCGCATCAGTATGTATAAAGATCAGATGTTGAGCCAGCTCTCCATCCTGTTCGGCGGACGGATTGCCGAAGATATTTTTGTCGGACGCATCTCCACCGGCGCATCAAACGACTTTGAACGCGCAACCCAAATGGCGCGCGAAATGGTAACGCGCTACGGTATGAGCGACAAAATGGGCGTGATGGTCTATGCGGAAAACGAAGGCGAAGTCTTCTTGGGACGCAGCGTAACCCGTTCTCAAAACATTTCCGAGAAAACCCAGCAGGACATCGACGCGGAAATCCGCCGGATTTTGGACGAGCAGTATCAGGTTGCCTACAAAATCCTCGATGAAAACCGCGACAAGATGGAAACCATGTGCAAAGCCCTGATGGAATGGGAAACCATCGACCGCGATCAGGTATTGGAAATTATGGCGGGCAAGCAGCCAAGCCCGCCCAAAGATTACAGCCACAACCTGCGCGAGAATGCGGACGCGGAGGAAGATAACGCGCCGCACGCTCCGTCTCGGGAAGAAACCGAAGCACCTGCCCCGGCAGACACCGCCTCGACAGAGTCCGAGCAGCAGCCTGAAAACAAGGCTTAACTCCCCGAACAAACGGCAGCCCGCAAGCTGCCGTTTTCCCATCTTGTTTTCAGACGGCATTTCCCGCCCAATGCCGTCTGAAACGCCAAAGCCGTATCGGTTTTTGCGAATCTGCGATATGGCGGTTTAAATTGAAATCAGAACGGGGCAAGGCTGTACCGGTTTAAAATTAAACCGCTATAATACCGCCCTTCGAATACACGACCGCATTGGTGATGCCCGTGAAAAAAGTTGAAAAAAACATCTTGGTGCTGCATGGCGCAGACAAAATGTTCGAGCTGGTCGACAAGGTTGAGGATTATCCGCACTTTCTGCCGTGGTACAGCAAAACCGAGGTCATCGGGCGCAACGGCAACGAACTGAAGGCGCGGCTGTTTATGGACTATATGCACGTTCGCCAATCATTCGCCACGCACAACCGCAACATTCCGGGCAGGGAAATCCGTATGGAACTGCTCGAAGGCCCGTTCAAAACCTTACGTGGAACGTGGAAATTTATCGATTTGGGCGACGATATGTGCAAAATCGAATTCAATTTGGAATACGATTTTTCCAACGCCATCCTTTCAGCCATGATTTCCCCCGTCTTCAACCACCTTTCCGCCACGCTGGTCGAGGCGTTCGTTAAAGAGGCGGATCGCCGTTATGCTTGAAATTGAGATTGTGTACGGGCTGCCCGACCGGCAGGTTTTGAAAACGATGCAGCTTGCCGAGGGAACAACCGTCCGCGCCGCCGCACTGCAAAGCGGTTTGGACGGCATATTTGAAGATTTAAACCTGCATTCCGCGCCTTTGGGCATTTTCGGCAAAGCCGTCAAGGACGACACGCCGCTGCGCGACGGCGACCGCATCGAAGTGTACCGTCCGCTGTTGATCGACCCCAAAGAAGCGCGCCGCAAACGCGTTCAAAATCAGGAAGAATAACCATGCCGTCTGAAGCCTTCAGACGGCATTCGATAAAAACACGGAAAATATCATGTCAAACACAATCAAAATGGTTGTCGGCTTGGGCAACCCGGGCAAAGAATACGAACAGACCCGCCACAATGCAGGCTTTTGGTTCCTCGACGAACTGGCGTGGAAGTGGAAGGCTTCGTTTAAAGAAGAAAAAAAATTCTTCGGCGAAGTCGCCCGTGCCACCCTGCCCGACGGCGATGTCTGGCTGCTCAAGCCGACCACGTTCATGAACCGTTCCGGACAGGCAGTTGCCGCCCTTGCGCAGTTTTATAAAATCAAACCCGAAGAAATCCTCGTCGTCCACGACGAACTCGACATTCCTTGCGGCAGGATTAAGTTCAAACTCGGCGGCGGAAACGGCGGACACAACGGCTTGAAAGACATTCAGGCACGGCTCGGCACGGCAGACTATTACCGCCTGCGCCTCGGTATCGACCACCCGGGCGACCGCAACCTCGTCGTCGGCTATGTCCTGAACAAACCCAGCGCGGAACACCGCCGACAGATTGACGATGCCATCGCCAAATCCCTGCAAGCCATACCCGACATCATTTCCGGCAAATGGGAAGAAGCAACACGCTTCCTGCACAGCAAATGACCCGATGCCGTCTGAAGCCCTTTCAGACGGCATTTCCCCGATTTCCATATCCGAACAGTCATGACCGAACTCAAGCAGCTTATCCAAACTGAATCCGTCCCAGTCATCGAAGAAACCCTTGATTTCCTGCTGTACGAATGCAGCATCGACGACGCACCGTCCGCCGAAGAAGTGGCACAATGGCGCGACATACTTGCCGCACGCGGCGGAAAATTCCTGCACCTGTCCGAAATCTGCCAAACGTGGCTGGACGAGGAGGCAGCATGAAGCTGCCGCGCAACCGCTTTACCCTGCTTTCCGCATTGTGGTTTGCGGGCGGCATCTATGCGCTGCTCAGACCCGCCGAAACCGCGCCGCCGCCTTTTCCGCATTTTGACAAAGCCGCACACCTCGCCCTGTTTTTCGCACAAATCTGGCTTTTGACCAAAGCATTCAGAACCGAAAGCCGCCCCATCCCCTACCGCAGCCTGATTGCGTTCGCCTTCTGTTTCGCCGTAGTCAGCGAATGCGCGCAGGCATGGTTTACCGCAACGCGAACCGGCAGTTTGGGCGATGTCCTTGCCGATATGGCGGGTACGGTTCTCGCACTCTTTGCCGCCCGCGCCGCCTGCCGCCCGGACTGAATCGGTTTATTTCTCCCAAACAGGATGAATCCCCCCTGATGCATCCTGTTTTTCTCCTTACATATCAATCCCATCTCATAAGCAAAACCGACAAATTGTTTACAATATATTTACACTACATCGGATTACAAATATACTCGAACCAGTTGCAGAACCGGCGGTTCCGCAAACCGTTTCGAATTGCACAACACAAAAGAAAAACCGATTTTGTTACCTTAAAGGAGCATTCATGAACCTGCATGCAAAGGACAAAACCCAGCATCCCGAAAACGTCGAGCTGCTCAGTGCGCAAAAGCCGATTACCGACTTTAAGGGGCTGCTGACCACCATTATTTCCGCCGTCGCCTGTTTCGGCATTTACCACATCCTGCCCTACGCCCCCGATGCCAACAAAGGCATCGCGCTGCTGATTTTCGTTGCCGCACTTTGGTTCACCGAAGCCGTCCACATTACCGTAACCGCACTGATGGTGCCGATTCTCGCCGTCGTACTCGGTTTCCCCGACATGGACATCAAAAAGGCAATGGCAGGTTTCGCCGACCCGACGATTTACATCTTCTTCGGCGGTTTCGCACTCGCCACCGCCCTGCATATGCAGCGTCTCGACCGCAAAATCGCCGTCAGCCTGCTGCGCCTGTCGCGCGGCAATATGAAAGCGGCGGTTTTGATGTTGTTCCTCGTTACCGCCTTTCTGTCCATGTGGATCAGCAACACCGCCACCGCCGCGATGATGCTGCCTTTGGCAATGGGTATGATGAGCCACCTCGACCAGGAAAAAGAACGCAAAACCTATGTCTTCGTTTTGCTCGGCATTGCCTATTGCGCCAGTATCGGCGGCTTGGGAACAGTCGTCGGTTCGCCGCCGAACATGATTGCCGCCAAAGCCCTGAATCTCGATTTCGTCAGCTGGATGAAACTCGGTCTGCCCATGATGCTGCTGATTCTGCCGCTGATGCTGTTCTCCCTGTACGTCATCCTTAAGCCCAACCTGAACGAGCGCGTGGAAGTTAAAGCCGAATCGATTCCGTGGACGCTGCACCGCGTTATCGCACTGTTGATTTTCCTTGCCGCCGCCGTCTCTTGGGTATTCAGCTCCAAAATCAAAGCCGCATTCGGTATTTCCAACCCCGATACCGTTATCGCCCTGATTGCCGCCGTTGCTGTCGTCGTATTCGGCGTGGCGCAATGGAAGGAAGTTGCCCGCAATACCGACTGGGGTGTATTGATGCTCTTCGGCGGCGGTATCAGCCTGAGTGCGCTGCTGCAATCTTCCGGCGCATCTGAAGCACTGGGTCAGCAAGTTGCTTCCACATTCTCCCATTCTCCTGCATTGCTGGTGATTTTCGTGGTTGCCGCCTTCATCATCTTCCTGACCGAGTTCACCAGTAACACGGCTTCTGCCGCCCTGCTTGTGCCCATTTTCGCCAGCATCGCCGCGCAAATGGGTCTGCCCGAACAAGTCTTGGTATTCGTCATCGGTGTCGGCGCATCTTGTGCCTTTATGCTGCCGGTTGCCACACCGCCTAACGCGATTGTATTCGGCACGGGCTTAATCAAACAACGCGAAATGATGAATGTCGGCATACTGCTGAACATCCTCTGTATCGCGCTGGTTTCGCTGTGGGCATACTTCTTCCTGATGTAAATCCGATTCCCTAAAACGATGCCGTCTGACATAATCCGTTCAGACGGCATTGGATTTTCCGCAAGCCTCCCAATTTTGCCTGTGATTTTCAACGAAAGGAAACATATGATTATCCTGCACACCAACAAAGGCGACATCAAAATCGAACTCGATTTCGACAAAGCCCCCGTTACTTCCGCAAACTTCGAGCAATACGTCAAAGACGGCTTCTACGACGGCGTAATCTTCCACCGCGTCATCAAAGGCTTCATGATTCAAGGCGGCGGCATGGATGAAAACATGAACGAAAAAGAAACGCGCGATCCGATTCAAAACGAAGCGTCCAACGGCCTGCCCAACGATAAATACACCATCGCCATGGCACGCACTTCCGACCCCCATTCCGCCAGTGCACAATTCTTCATCAACACTGCCGACAATGCCTTCCTCAACCACCGCTCCAAAGAAATGTACGGCAGAACCGTCGTACAAGACTGGGGTTATGCCGTATTCGGCAAGGTAGTTGACGGTTTTGACGCTGTCGACGCCATCGAAGGCGTATCCACCAAACGCCACGGCTACCATGATGATGTTCCGACCGAACCTGTCATTATTATCAAAGCCGAAGCCGTATAAACCGATAATCCGGAAGCAGCCTGCATAAAAGGCTGCTTTTTTTGTTTCAGGCGGCATAAAATCCAAGCACATATGCCGTCTGAACACCTCCCGCAGGTCTTCAGACAATATTGCAACGTGTTAAAATAGCCTCCTTTCCTGAAACCACAACAAGGAAACCATCATGGCAAATATCGCCCGCGACATCTTCAAAGCCTACGACATCCGTGGCATCGTCGGCAAAACCCTGACCGACGAAGCCGCCTATCTCATCGGCAAAGCCATCGCCGCCAAAGCCGCCGAAAAAGGCATCGCCCGCATCGCGCTCGGACGCGACGGACGCTTGAGCGGCCCCGAACTGATGACACACATCCAGCGCGGTCTGACCGACAGCGGCATCGATGTCCTCAATGTCGGCATGGTTGCCACACCCATGCTCTATTTTGCCGCCGTCAACGAATGCGGAGGCAGCGGCGTGATGATTACCGGCAGCCACAATCCGCCCGATTACAACGGTTTCAAAATGATGCTCGGCGGCGACACGCTCGCCGGCGAAGCCATTCAAGAACTTTTAGCCATTATTGAAAAAGACGGTTTTGTTGCCGCCAGCAAACAAGGCAGCGTAACCGAAAAAGACATTTCCGGCGCGTACCACGACCACATCGTCGGCCACATCAAACTCAAACGCCCCATGAAAATCGCTATCGACACGGGCAACGGTGTCGGCGGCGCATTTGCAGGCAAACTCTATAAAGGTTTGGGCAATGAAGTAACCGAACTTTTCTGCGAAGTGGACGGCAATTTCCCTAATCACCACCCTGATCCTTCCAAACCGAAAAACCTGCAAGATTTGATTGCTGCACTGAAAAACAGCGATGCCGAAATCGGCTTGGCGTTTGACGGCGATGCCGACCGCTTGGGCGTGGTTACCAAAGACGGCAACATCATCTATCCCGACCGCCAACTGATGCTGTTCGCCCAAGACGTTTTGAACCGCAATCCCGGCGCGAAAGTCATTTTCGATGTCAAATCCACCCGTCTGCTTGCGCCTTGGATTAAAGAACACGGCGGCAAACCTGTGATGGAAAAAACCGGCCACAGCTTTATCAAATCCGCCATGAAAAAAACCGGCGCGCTGGTTGCCGGTGAAATGAGCGGACACATCTTCTTTAAAGAACGCTGGTTCGGATTCGACGACGGCATGTATGCCGGTGCACGCCTCTTGGAAATCCTGTCTGCCTTCGATAATCCGTCCGAAGTGTTGAACAAGCTGCCGCAAAGCATTTCCACTCCGGAACTCAACATTGACCTGCCGGAAGGCAGCAACGGCCACAAAGTGATTGAAGAGTTGGCTGCCAATGCCAAGTTTAAAGGTGCGACCGAAATCATCACCATCGACGGCTTGCGCGTTGAATTTCCCGACGGCTTCGGACTGATGCGTGCTTCCAATACCACGCCGATTTTGGTGTTGCGCTTCGAGGCGGATACGCAAGAAGCGATTGAGCGTATTCAAAACCAATTCAAAGCAGTCATTGAAAGCAATCCAAATTTAATCTGGCCTCTGTAAAGATAGAAAAATGCCGTCTGAAAGTTTCAGACGGCATTTTTCACACATGGTTAATCAAATCTTGGCAGATTGGATTTGGCTTAAAAATTTCCGCGTCCGTTCGTGTTTGGGGTGGTCGAACAACTCTTTCGGGCTGCCCTGCTCTACGATAACGCCGCCATCCATCACGACGACGGTCGTGGCAACTTCCAGCGCGAACTTGATTTCGTGGGTAACGACGACCATCGTCCAGCCTTCTTGTGCCAATTCCTTCATGGTATCCAAAACATCTTGCACCAATTCAGGGTCAAGCGCGGAAGTCGGTTCGTCAAACAGCATCAGCTCGGGCTGAATCGCCAATGCGCGGGCAATGCCGACGCGCTGCTGCTGACCGCCGGAAAGCTGGTAGGGATAAAGGTCAACCTTGTCGCCCAAGCCGACTTTTTCCAGCAGTTTCAAAGCTTCTTCGCGCGCTTGGGCGGCAGGTTTGCCTTGTACGGCAACCGGTCCTTCCATCACGTTTTCCAACGCAGTTTTGTGCGGAAAGAGGTTGTATTGTTGGAACACCATGCCGGACTTGCGGCGCAGTGCCAAGATGTCGTGCTTTGTCGTTTTTTTGGAAAAATCGATGCTTAACGGCTGCTCGTTGTCAAACTCGATTTGTCCGTCTTCAGGCATTTCCAAAGCGTTTAAACAGCGCAGAAACGTCGTTTTGCCCGAGCCTGAAGGCCCGAGGATGACGACCACCTGTCCTTTGCCCACATCCAAATCGATGCCGCGCAAAATGGTGTTTTCGCCGAAGGTTTTGCGGATATTGCGGATTTTAATCATGGCTTTCCCTTATTTGGCGACATAGCGGTCGAAGCGTTTTTCCAAACGCGCCTGAATCAGGAACAGAACCTTGCAGAAACACCAGTAAACCAAAGCGGCTTCGATATAGACGGGCAAAAAGTCATAAGTACGGTTTGCCGTCTCTTGGGCAACACGGAAAAGCTCCGTTACCGTTACCACTGCGGCAAGCGAGGTGTTTTTGAACAAGCCGATAAACTCGTTGCTCAAAGGCGGCACGGCAACGCGGAATGCCTGTGGCGCGATAATGCGGCGGAACGTCTGCATATAGGTCATACCGATGGAGAAACCGGCTTCCCATTGGCCTTTAGGTACGGACAAGATTGCCGCGCGTATGGTTTCGGAAGCGTATGCGCCGACATTGAGCGAAAAGCCGATGATGGCGGCAGGAATCGGGTCAATATAGATGCCGACGGAAGGCAAACCATAGAATACGATGACCAACTGCACCAAACAGCGGCGTACCGCGAATGACGGAAATATAAAATTCCACCAGCTTCAGCAAGCATCTTTGGAAAATGCCGCCGGAGGGCATGATTCGCACCAAAGCAACGGCTACCGCAATCACCATACCGATAACGAAAGAGGCTGCCGCCAAAGGCAGAGACACCGCGAAGCCGGCTTTGACCATAGGCAAAAACGCGCTGACAATCATATCGGCGCGTGTTTCCGTCATAAACGGCAGAGAGGCAAGGAAATTATTGAACACTGATGTCTTTTCCGAAGAATTGTTCGCCCAGTTTTTTCAACGTGCCGTCGGCTTTCAGCTCGTTGATTGCCGTGCTGAATTTCGCCACGGCCTCGTCATTGCCCTTGTTGACAATCAGGCCGGAACCGACTTTTTCATCGGCAGGCGCGGACCACACGACTTTCACGCCGGCATTCGGGTTTTTCTTCAGGTAGTCCAATACCGCCAATTCATCGTTCAAAGTCGCATCGGCGCGTTTTTGTTCAATCAGGGTCAGCGATTGCGCCAAACCATCAACAGCCACCAAATCTGCGCCTGCAGCTTTGGCTTTTTCGCCGTAGTTGCTGGTCAGGGATTGTGCGGTTTTCACGCCTTTGATGTCGTCGATAGATTTGATGTTGCTGTCTTTACGGGCAACCAAAACCGCACCGCTCCAGCTGTAAGGTTCGGATTTGTCGAATGTCGCTTGGCGTTCGGGGCTGGTCAGTCCGACTTGGTTTGCCACCACGTCGAAACGTCCCGCCTTCAAACCCGCCATCATCGAATCCCATTGCGTTTCTTTAAACTCGACTTTCACGCCCAGTTTTTCCGCCACGGCGCGGGTAACTTCCACATCATAGCCGGTCAATTTGCCGTCTTTGTCGTGGTAGGTAAACGGTGCGTAAGTGCCTTCTGTACCGACGGTAACCGTACCTTTATTGTTGATGCGTTCGATTAAAGAACCGGACTCGCCGGCAGATTGGGCTGGAGCAGAAGAAGACGCGCTGCCGCCCTCTCCGCCGCAGGCCGCCAAAACCAATGCGGCAATGCCGCCGAGTACGAATTTTTTCAACATCATCCTCTCCTGTAAAAAGTGTGCAAGTGCGGCATTCTAAGTGAAATTGCGGCAAACACAAAGAATACTTTTTTATATGGCTATTCCAAACCGGAATGGAAAAGATATGCCGAAGCCGCCGGAAGCGGGAATAAAGGCGGCGGGCGGCACGAAACCGAAAAGCAGCATCAGGTACGCAAACGGCGGATTCACGCACGCCGTTCCGGCAAAAATCCGCCTGCCGATTCGGTGCTATAATCCACCCGAAACAGATGACACCAAAAAGGAACATCATGAACACACCCCAATCCGCCATCATTCCCGACCACGCCCAAGCCGGCATCTTTATCGAAGCCGACTTCGCCGCCAACCGCCTCAACGATATTAAAGCCGCCTGCCGCGCTTCGCTCGACGCGTTATCCGTCTTGAAAACCCGTTTTCCGGACGATATTTTGGGTATGACCATCGCCTTCGGCAGCGAAACCTGGGAAACATTCGGACACACGGACGAAGGCAGTGAAATCAAACCCTTCCCCGAAATGGGCAATGGGCTTGCACCATCCACGCAGCACGATATGTACATCCACATCCAATCCTTCCGCCAAAACGCCGCCTACGCGCTTGCCCAATCCGTTTTGGGCGCGTTCGGCAGCAGCATATGCGTCGCGTCCGAAGAACACGGTTTGCGTCTGTATCAGGATCGCGGGCTGGACGGTTTCGTCGACGGCACGGAAAACCCGCAGGGCGATGAAAAAATCCGAGAAGTCGCCATCATCCCCGAAGGGCTGCCCGATGCGGGCGGCAGCTATGTCCTGCTGCAAAAATACCTGCACGATTTGAAAAAATGGGATGCCGTCCCCGTCGCCGAACAGGAGGCCTCGGTCGGCCGCAGCAAGGAAACCGACGACGAATTCAGCCGCGATGTCCGCCTGCCCGATTCGCACTTGGGACGCGTCAACCTGAAAGAAAACGGCATCGGTCTGAAAATCGTCCGCCGCAGCCTGCCCTTCGGCAAAATCAGCGGCGAACACGGTTTGATGTTTACCGCATACTGCCGCACGCTGCACAATATCGAAGCGCAATTATTGAGTATGTTCGGCGACACGGACGGCAAAACCGACCTGCTGCTCCGGCACCTCTCCACCGCCGTTTCGGGCGGATACTACTACGCCCCGTCTGTCGAACGCCTGCAAAACCTCTAAGCCGGACTATGCCGTCTGAACCCTTTTTCAGACGGCATTTCCCGTTTTACCGTCCAATCGTTTCCCGAGCGTGCACTATGTCCGCACCCATCCAAGCATTCGACCCGCTGACCGTCCCCATTTCCGGCACCAACCTGATTGAGGCCTCTGCCGGCACCGGCAAAACCTACGGCATTGCCGCCCTGTTTACGCGCCTGATCGTATTGGAACAAAAAAGCGTCGAGCACGTATTGGTCGTTACCTTCACCAAAGCCGCCACCGCCGAGCTGAAAACACGCCTGCGCGCGCGTTTGGACGATGTGTTGCAGGTTTTGGAAAGCAAAGAAATTGCCGAACTTGGAGACGGCGCGCTTTCAGACGGCATTGCCGCCTACTGCGCCGAACACCACAAAGGCGACACCTTCCTGCCCGCACTCTTGGAACAGGCTTTGCAAAAAGAAAGCCGGACGCGCCTGATTGTCCGCCTCAAAGCCGCCATCGGGCAATTCGACAACGCCGCCATCTACACCATCCACGGCTTCTGCCAGCGCATCCTGCGCGACTACGCGTTTTTGTGCCAAGCACCGTTCGATGTCGAACTGACCGAAGAAGACGGCGACCGCCTGCTCGTCCCGGCGCAAGATTTTTGGCGCGAACGCGTCAGCGGCGACCCGGTGCTTGCCGCATTGGCGTTTAAACGCAAAGCTGTGCCGCAAACCGTCCTTTCCCAAATCCGCGCCTACCTGTCCCGCCCGTACCTGAATTCCCGCCGTCCGCAGGCGGATTTGCCGCAAGCCCGGGATTCCGCTTTGGCAAGCTGGCAAAACATTTGCGGAAATCTGGCTGAATTAAAAGAAACTTTTTGGCGCATCCACCCCCTTTTAAACGGCAATTCGTATCGGAAAAACAGTTTTGCCGAACTGTTTGACGCGTTGGAACAAAAAGCCCTGTCGCCGGATTTGCCCTTTTTGGAGGCGAAGCTGCACGAACGGCTCTTGAAACTTTCGTCCGACAAACTCGAAGCCGGACTGAAAAAAGGCAAAACGCCCGATGCGGCAGTATTTGCCGAATTGCAGAAACTGGCAGACTTCGGGCGCGATTTGGACGCACTCGAAGAAGCGGAAGAAGCAACAATGATCCGGCTGCAACTGGATTTAATCGGATACCTCAACCGCAGCCTTGCCGAGATGAAAAAATCGCGCCGCGAACGCGGTTTCGACGACCTGCTGCTCGATGTCCACACCGCGCTGACCGACAATCCGCACGCCGAAACCCTCGCCCGTGCCGTTGCCGAAAACTGGGAAACCGCGCTGATCGACGAGTTCCAAGACACCGACCCGCTGCAATACGAAATCTTCCAAAAAATCTTCATCGCCCGAAACCGCCCGCTGTTTCTGGTCGGCGATCCCAAACAGGCGATTTACAGCTTTCGCGGTGCGGACATTTACGCCTACCTTCAGGCGGCGGAAGACGCGCAGCACCGCTACACGCTCGCCACCAACTACCGCAGCCATGCCGCGCTTATCGGCAGCATCGGCGCGCTGTTCCGCCTCAAAGAACGCCCGTTCGTTTTGGAAAACATCGGCTATTCGGAAGTCGGTGCGGCGCGTGCCGAAAGCAGGTTATCGCCCAAACGTTCTGCCGTACAGCTCCGTTGGCTGCACGAAAACGACAATGAAAAAGCCAACAAAGACGTTTTGCGCCGCCGTGCCGCCGACTATTGCGCCGACGAAATCGCCCGCGCGCTCAACGAAGCCGCCGAAGGCCGTCTGAATTTCAAAGGCCGCCCGCTGCAGTCGGGCGATATTGCCGTGCTGGTCCGCACGCACAACGAGGCGGTGATGGTTTCCGCCGCCCTGAAAAAACGGCAGGTGCAAAGCGTCCTGCTTTCGCGCGAATCCGTGTTCGCCTCGCCCGAAGCCGCCGCCCTGTCCGCACTCTTCGGCTTCTGGCTCGAACCGCGCCGCGCCGGAACGCTGCGCTTTGTCCTGACAAGCAGCATATTCGGTTATGACGCGCAGCAATTGCACGACTTCAACCAAAACGAAAGCGAAATTTTGCATTGGGCGGAATCTGCCCGAACCGTGCTCGACAACTGGAATAAATACGGCATTTTCGCCGCTATGCAGCAGTTTTCCCAAACACACGGCATCGAAACGCGCCTCTTAAGTCGGAACAACGGGCGCAGCCTGACCAATTATTTCCAACTGCTCGAACTGCTTGCCGCCGAAGACGCGCAAAACCGAAACCCCGCCGCGCTGCACAAATGGCTGCGCGACCAAATCAGCCTGGCCGGCAACAACGGCGGCGACAACCGCGCCATCCGTTTGGAAAGCGACGAAGATTTGGTCAAAATCGTTACCATGCACGCCTCGAAAGGTTTGCAGTATCCGCTGGTGTACTGTCCGTTTGCGTGGGACGCGCAAGATACCGGGCCGTCCGACTGGCAAATCCTCCACCAAAGCGCAAACCGAACCGAACTGTTAGCAAAGGCGCAACTGTCGGAAGACGAACAAAAGCAATATGCCGATGAAGAAATGGCGGAACGCCTGCGCCTGCTTTATGTCGCGCTGACGCGTGCCGAGGAACAGCTCAACATCTACGCCGCCTATTCTTCCGATACCGCCGACAACCCCCTTGCCTACCTGATTGAAGGCTTGCCGCAAGACAGCCGCGAAACCGTCCGCCGTGCCTATGCATGTGAAAAAGACGGCATCGCGATGCTCAAACGCAACTGGCAGCGCGTGGCGGACAACGCCCCTGACGGCACGGATTTCGCCTTCACAGAAGATGCGCCGCCCCCTGCCGTATATTGCGGCAACGCCGGTCAAACCGCCGAATTTGCCGCAAACAATCTTCCCAAGCGCGGCTTCCGCTTCATCCGCCACACCAGCTTTACCGCCTTAAGCCGCCAAACCCAAACGCCCGACGGCGGCGAGGAAGATGTGCAGCCTTCCCTAGACCCTGCAGAAACGGCAGAATCAACCATGCCGTCTGAAATGCCGACGGCTTCAGACGGCATATCGGTACACGGCTTTCCGAAAGGCACTCAGACGGGGCTGTGCCTGCACGAAATTCTTGAAGATTTCAAATTCGGACAAGCAGCCGCCGAACAGGAAACCCTCATTGCCGACAAGCTGAAAAAATACGGTTTTGAAGAAATATGGCTGCCCACCGTTGCCGAAATGGCGGAAGCCTGCCGCAAAACGCCGCTGACGGGGGCATACGGCCTGTCCGACATTCCGCCCGAGTGCCGCTGTCCCGAAATGGGCTTTACCCTCCACACCGAAGACTTCGGCCTCAAACGGCTGCGCGACTGGTTTGCCCGCAACGATGTCCGGCTGCCCGAAGTCTGCCGTGCCGCCGCCGAAACGCTCGACTTCCACACCGTCAACGGCTTTTTAAACGGCTTTATCGATATGGTCTGCCAAGACCCCGACGGCAATATCTGCGTCATCGACTACAAATCAAACTACCTCGGTGCGGACGCATGCGCCTACACGCGGCAGGCGATGGACGAAGCCGTCGCACACCACCACTATTACCTTCAGGCACTGATTTACGCCGTTGCCGCCGCGCGCTACTTCAAACTGCGCGGACAACCGCCCGCCGCCGTTTCCGTCCGCTACCTGTTTTTGCGCGGCATAGACGGCAAAGGCGGCGGCGTTTGGCGTTGGGACATAGATGCCGACGCTTTGGAACAGATAAAATAACTTCCCGTCCCTTAAGACGACAACCGCAGGAGAACCCTATGAATATCAAACACCTGATTACCGCCGCACTCATTGCCTCAGCCGCCTTTGCCGCACAGGCAGCCCCGCAAAAACCCGTATCCGCCGCCCAAACCACGCAACATTCAGCCGTTTGGATCGATGTCCGTTCCGAACAGGAATTCAGCGAAGGGCATTTGCACAACGCGGTCAATATCCCCGTCGACCAAATCGTCCGCCGCATACACGAAGCCGCGCCCGACAAAGACACGCCGCTCAACCTCTACTGCCGCAGCGGACGGCGTGCCGAAGCCGCCCTTCAAGAGCTGAAAAAAGCAGGTTATACAAATGTTGCCAATCACGGCGGTTATGAAGACCTGCTCAAAAAAGGGATGAAATGACGCAATGCCGTCTGAAAGGACAGGCTTTCAGACGGCATACGGCGTTCCGGCACGCGGCACGGCATCACAGGCGCGGCGCGTGCCGCCCCATACGAAGCCTGACAAACAAACCGAAAAGGAAAAAGGAAATACGATGAAACACATACTCCCCCTGATTGCCGCATCCGCACTCTGCATTTCAACCGCTTCGGCACACCCTGCCGGCAAACCGCAAACCCAAAACGAAACCGCTATGACCACGCATACCCTCACCTCGAAATACAGTTTTGACGAAACCGTCAGCCGCCTTGAAACCGCCATAAAAAGCAAAGGGATGGACATTTTTGCCGTCATCGACCATCAGGAAGCCGCCCGCCGAAACGGCCTGACCATGCAGCCGGCAAAAGTCATCGTCTTCGGCACGCCCAAGGCCGGTACGCCGCTGATGGTCAAAGACCCCGTCTTCGCCCTACAACTGCCCCTGCGCGTCCTCGTTACCGAAACGGACGGCAAAGTACGCGCCGCCTATACCGATACGCGCGCCCTGATTGCCGGCAGCCGCATCGGTTTTGACGAAGTGGCAAACACTTTGGCAAACGCCGAAAAACTGATACAAAAAACCGTAGGCGAATAAACCCGTCGCCGACATATGGCGGATGGAAATCAAATGCACACGCCCCTCATTCCCGCGAAGTCGGGAATCCAAGCGGTTGGGTTGCCGTGATTTCCAATCATTGCCGAAACGGACGATTCCGGATTCCCGCCTTCGCAGGGATGACGGGCGTGTGCGTTTTTGCCATATCACAGGCAACTTTGCCGCAAATCTTATCTGTCGCCGGTATGCCTTCTTGTTTCAATCCGCCACAAACCAAATGCCGTCTGAAACCTGATTTCAGACGGCATTTCCTTTCAATCCCTATCTTCCCGACAAATATCAATGGCTTCCTGCAAACTCGAAACACCGTAGATTTTCAGGTTCGGAAACTCTTTGGCGTTGCGCGGCATATTGGCTTTGGGGACGATGGCGCGTTTGAAGCCGAGCTTTTCCGCCTCTTTGAGCCGCTCTTGTCCGCGCGCGACGGGGCGGACTTCGCCGCTTAATCCGATTTCGCCGAAAACCACGGTTTTTTCAGGCATAGGGCGGTTGCGGAAGCTGGAAAGCATCGCGAGGATGACCGCCAAATCCGCCGCTGGTTCGCCGATTTTCACGCCGCCGACGGCGTTTAAAAATACATCCTGATCGAAACAGGCAATGCCGCCGTGTCGGTTGAGGACGGCGAGCAGCATCGCAAGGCGGTTTTGTTCAAGGCCGACGGTGAGGCGTTTGGGTGTAAAGCCGTGCGCGTCATCGACCAACGCCTGAATTTCGACCAAAAGCGGGCGGCTGCCTTCCTGTGTAACCAAAACACACGAGCCGGGCGTATCATCACGGTAGCTGGCAAGGAAGATGGCGGACGGGTTGGACACGCCTTTCAAACCGTTTTCGGTCATGGCGAACACGCCCAATTCGTTTGCCGCACCGAAGCGGTTTTTGATGGCGCGTATCATGCGGTAATTGGAATGTTGGTCGCCCTCGAAATACAGCACGGTATCGACCATGTGTTCCAGTACGCGCGGGCCTGCAATCGCGCCGTCTTTGGTAACGTGTCCGACCAGTATCATGGCGATGCCCATCTGTTTCGCCATGCGCGTCAGTTGGGCGGCACACTCGCGCACCTGCGACACGGAGCCTGGGGCGGAAGTGATTTGGTCGGAATACATGGTTTGGATGGAATCGATGACGACGACTTCGGGTTGATGCTGTTTCAAGGCCGTCTGAATCGCTTCCATGCGGATTTCGGCAAGCAGGTTCACGCCTTCGGTCGGCAGTTCCAAACGTTGCGCGCGCAGGGCGACCTGTTGGGCGGATTCTTCGCCGGAAACGTACAGCACTTTGCGGCTTTGCGCCATTTTGGCGATGGTTTGCAGCAGCAGCGTGGATTTGCCGATGCCGGGATCGCCGCCGAGCAGGATGACCGCACCATCGACCAAACCGCCGCCCAATACGCGGTCGAGTTCGCCCATGCCGGTCGGATTGCGCGGCACTTCGGTCGCAGTAACGGCGGAGAGGGATTGGACGGTCGAAGTGTCCGCCGCCCAAGATTGGAAACGGGCGTTTTTCGGCTCGGGCGCGACCAGGCTTTCCTGAAGCGTGTTCCACTCGCCGCAATGCGGGCATTTGCCCTGCCATTTCGGGGAGGTGCCGCCGCATTCGGTGCATTGGTAAAGGGTTTTAAGCGTTTTTGCCATCGGTTTTCCCTGCATCTGAAAACAAAAATGCCGTCTGAAAATAGGGACGGTTGGGATTGCGCCAATACGGCAACGCCGCCGTCATGTACTATCCATACACGGCGGATATTGCCGCATTGCCTTATTTTTACCCTAACCGGCCATCTCTCGGCTTCAGACGGCATATCGGGCGGTTTCCTGCCGGCTTACCCGCCGTGATACTGCCGCGACAATTCGTGTACGGTATCGACCAAAATTTTGGCGTGTTCGGGGCCGGCGTGTTGGTTGATGCCGTGTCCGAGGTTGAAGACATGGCCGCTGCCGTGTCCGTAGTCGGCTAGGATGCGCGCGACTTCGGTACGGATGGATTCGGGCGTGCCGAAGAGGGCGAACGGGTCGAAGTTGCCTTGCAGGGCGACTTGGTTGCCGACGCGGCGGCGTGCTTCGCCGATGTTGCACGTCCAGTCCAAGCCCAATGCGTCTGCGCCGATTTCTGCCATGCTTTCCAGCCACAGCCCGCCGCCTTTGGCAAATACGATGACGGGAACGCGACGACCTTCACTTTCGCGTTTCAATCCGGCAACGATTTGGCGGATGTATTTGAGGCTGAATTCTTTAAACGCCGCATCGCTCAACACGCCGCCCCAAGTGTCGAAAATCTGCACAGCCTGCGCACCCGCGTCGATTTGGGCGTTGAGGTAGGCGGTAACGGCTTGGGCGTTGGTGTCGAGGATTTTGTGCAGCAAATCGGGGCGCGAATACATCATGGTTTTGATGGTGCGAAATTCCTTGCTGCCGCCGCCTTCAACCATGTAGCAGGCGAGCGTAAACGGGCTGCCGGAGAAGCCGATAAGCGGTATGCGACCGTCCAGTGCTTTACGGATGGAAGTTACCGCGTCAAAGACGTATTGCAGTTTTTCCATATCGGGGACGTGCAATTTGGCGATGTCGGCTTCGTGTTGTAAGGCGCGTTCGAATTTCGGACCTTCGCCTTCGGCAAAGTACAGTCCCAAGCCCATTGCGTCGGGGACGGTCAGGATGTCGGAGAACAGAATCGCCGCGTCCAAATCGAAGCGTTCCAAAGGCTGGATGGTGACTTCGGTCGCCAATCCGGTGTTTTTGCACAAATCGAGGAAGCTGCCCGCTTTCGCGCGTGTGGCTTTGTATTCGGGCAGATAACGCCCCGCCTGACGCATCATCCAAATCGGGGTGTATTCGACAGGCTGTTTGAGCAGGGCGCGGAGGAAAGTGTCGTTTTTTAAAAGAGTCATGCGGGGCTTTCGGTTTGTTTGTAAAACGGAGAAGGAAAACAGTTTTCAGACAATCTTTGCGGCGGTTTCCGCAATGAAAGGTCGTCTGAAAGGGGGGCGGACACATTTGCCTAGGTAATCATCAGTAGATGATTAAACGGCAGCAGGTTTTCAGGGGGGGTTCAATGGTGCGTTTATCTTCGATATGGATAACTTTGGGTTCTTCAGCATCACAATCGCGATGAGAGCGCCCTTCAATACCGATTTTGAAATCTTCATCCAATCCTTCTTCTTTTAGGATTAGCGTAAAAATTTCGGGATGATGGCATGAAACGGCATATCCATCGCCACTATCTAAAGTGATAATACCAAAATCTGCAGATGGTGTTCCTATTTGAACCTTGCCCCATTTGCTTAACATCTCTTTAGCTTGTTTCGCCAAATCTTTTTCCGGTTCAAGTAAAATGACGCAAGTCCCATTTTCAAAGAGCACCCAAGATTTTTCGTTTCCATTAATGCTCTTTTTCCAAACATCAATTAACTTTTGGCGATAAGCAGGCGTTCCAATTTCAAATATTTCTTTCTTTTCCTTAAAGGAATCTGAAGACCCCATCAAATTCTCCCAGATAAAGATATTTCCCAAAATCAGCTATGCTGCTCTAACGCTGCGTGACGTTCGTCATCGGAGACGGCTTCCAAAACCAATTTGCGCTGTGCTTCGGCTTTTTGCGGCTGTTCGGTTTCGTCAAAGACTTTCGCCAACACCAGACGCGCCGAAACGCTCGGTTGCAGGGCGATACTGGCTTCCAAATAACCTTTCGCCTTACCCCACAGCCGACGGCCGTAGGCAAGCTGTCCGAGATACATCAGCAGCAGGGCATTGTCGGGCTGTTCCCGAAGCCAAGCATCGGCAAAATCGATGGCTTTCTGCTGTTCGCGCTCGCCCAAAAAGCGCACGCTTTCGACAAAGGCTTCCAAAAGCTCGGGGCGGCGGTTGTGCGGATAATGCTGTTTGACCCATTTGACCGCATCGGCATACAGTCCCAAACGTTCGTACTTTTCCGCAACCGATACGCTCAATTCCCCGTTTTTGAGGCTGTCGGGAATCCGCTTCAGGCAGGTTTTCAAAGCGGCGGCATCGGCAGCATCCGCCAGCTGGCGGCGGTATGCCCAATTTTGATACCGTTCCATTTCCGATTTGCCCAATGCGCCCGCCTTGGAAAGTTTTTCGGTTTTTGCCAGAACCTGCAACGCGTCGTCCCGATCGAAGGCGTAACGAAGTTGCAGACGCACGAGGCGCGTAAGGTTGGCATTCATCTTCGCCGCCGCATGAAGATTGGCTTCCGCCGCTTCGTAATCGCGCCGGTTCAACGCCGATTCCGCCAGCAGCAGGTAGCGGGAAAGCTGCTGTTTTTCCGGCAGTTTGGCGATTTCCGCAAGATAACGGTCGCGCAGCTCGATGTTTTCCATCTGCCCAGCGGCGTGCGCGCCCAGCATCAATGCCAAAGTCCGGTTGTCTCCGGCCTCTTTGTTGCCCAATACGCGCGAGGCTTCAAGTTCCGCCTTCTCAAAACGCCCTTCAAAATACGCCAAACCCGCCTTGTTCAAGGCAAGCGCGGCCTTGCGGCCTTTCCGCGCCGAACCCGAACGCCGCAGCTTTTCGGGGATATTGAGTACGCCGATAATGAATTTGAACAGGAAATACCAAGCCGCAACGGCAATCAGCAGCCCCAGCACAAAGGCGTGCAGGTTGATTCTGAGCATGGTCTGTCCGAGTACGATATACACGTCGCCGGTGTAAATGCCTGAAGCCAGCGCCAGTCCGACGGCGGCGGCAAACAGGACGACAATCCAGACTACCGTTTTCATGCGCGTTCTCCTTTAGCGGAGGGCAAACGCCCTGCCTTTTCCGGTACGGGCTGTTTTTTTGCAGGCTGTTCCGGTTTGCGTTCCGACGGAAGGGACGGTGCTTCTATGGTCTTCACATCCGATGCGGCAGCCGCTTCGGAAGCTGTGTTTTCGTTTGCCAGTTCGGAAGTCGCCTGTTCCACTTCTTGATTTTCCGCCGCCGTCATGCGCGTACCGTCGCGATAGGCGCGGACGGCATTTAGGCTGTTTTTCAAACCGTCATCCGCCGTCATGCGCACATCCAACGCCTTCAATTCCGCCAGTTCTTTCAGCCACGACTGCGTGGCGGGGGATTTGGCATCAAAATACTGTCTGATGACGGTTTCGGCATTGTTCAAATCGCTTTGATAGACTTCGCTGTTGCGCTGCATTAATGCAGTCCGCGCATCCAAAAGGCGGAGGCGCAGGTTTTCACGCACAAAATATGCCTGTTCGGGAGAAATCAGCATGGCATCGTTGTTTTCCAAACGGCGGATTTCGACCAGCCCTTTCAATGTGCCGAGGGATTTTTCCCATACGTTCTGCCACCATGATGCGGAAACGGCTTCGTTGCGGGCCTGTACGCCCGGTTTCAATACGCCGTCCAAAATCAACGGCAGTCCGGATACGGCGGTTTCCAACCGGTCGATGCGCAGTGCCGTGCCGGAAATATCGACATAAGGACGGTTTTTCAATTCCGCCAAGTCGCTGCTAACCGCCTGCTTGATCGGCAGAAGCTCTGCCTGATTGAAACGGGACAGGCGGCTGTCGATATGTTCCAGCACGCCGACTGCCGTTTGGATATTGCCGGTCAGCACCAGCTGTTGCGCCGCCAGATTGAGTATGGTCTCGGTTTCGTCCACCAGCCAATCGGCACGCCCTTTGGTCAGCTCACGATAGGCTTTTTGCGTCATCAGAATTTGTTCGCCGTTGGCTTTGACACCGCTGTCCAAACGGTCGAGTTCGGACTGTATGGCACTTTGGCGGTTGAGGTTGTCTTTGAGCAGGGCGGCATTTTCCGACTCGCCCAAAGCGGCTTTGTCGATTTTTTGGTTGAATGCCAACTCTTGGTTTTTCAAGACATTCTGTCCTTGGACAAACAAAAAACCACTTGCACCCAGACCCAAGGCCGCCAATACCAGGGCGCAGGCCGCCAAAGCGTTGCTGCCGGACTGTTTGACGATAAAAGGAGCGGCAGGAATGTGTACTTCTGTTTCGTTTTCTTTGCGTGGGGAAGAGGTTTCAGACGGCATTTCTTTTGATGCCTGTATCTCGCGTACGGGTTCGGATGATTTGTTTTCAGGTTCGCTCACCGTTTTGCTCCTTATCGATTAAGCTTTTTAGAAAGGCCGGACCGTCCGCAACGGATCCGAACCTTTCAAACAGGAAAATGAGAAAGTGCGTATTCCAGCGAAGGGACGGTTTCCACCGACCGTACTCCTTCGCGTTTCAAGGCCTCCGCAATACGCGGATGATGGGTAAAGTATAACAAGGATTTGAAGAATCGGGAAAATTGCGGAGGAACCTGTGCAAACAACGACTGCACGAGTTCTATGGACGTAATATAGGCGGCAGTAATATTCTCGGATTGGAAATTTTGAAAGTTCAAAGGTTTATGCCGTCTGAAATAGACTTCTGCCACCTCCGTCCGAAAACCTTTCTCCTGCAAGGCATTCATCAGAAAATCCCGCCCGCCGTGTCCGCGCACGAACAAGACGCGCCCTCCTTCGCGCAGACCATCCCAAACCGGCAGGCGCAAAACCGCCTCGCTGTCGTTTCCGTCTTCAGGTGCAAACACGCCCGCGCCCGCATAACGCGCCAAGGCACGGCGGCTGCCCTGCCCTACGGAAATGTGCATCTTTATGCCGTCTGAAAAGTCCAAGTACTGCGCGGCGGTTTCAACGGCGGTCGGACTGACCCAAAACACGGCATCCGCACGGGCATACATTTCCGGCAGCCGTTTCAGGCTTGCTTCGTCGGTTTCGATTTCAATCGGACTCAACACTTCCGCCTGCCATCCGGCACGACGGCAGATTTCCACATCGTCCTTCGCCCTGCCCGACGGACGGACAATCAGCATGACGGGTTTCGCTGTTTCCATCGCCTTATCCTCCCCGATTACCAGGAAAAATCGTCATCGTTGAAATTCGCCTGTGCGGTTTTCGGCGTACAGCCGAACCGTGCGACTTCCTTGCCCCTACGCTCCACAACGACACCGCTGCTTTCCGTATGAGTCACGGAATCGAAGTCTGTCCATACGGTGTACATAAATTCGCCGTTTTGGAATTTCATCGTTGCCCAACGACCGCTGCCCATACCTTGCCACCTGTCGGAACGCCCCAACAGGTCAGCTTTGCTGTTGCGTATGGCAATTTCTTTTTTTGCCGCACTGCCGAACGAATATTCGTAAAGATTGCGGTCGATTTTTTGGACTTCTATATATTTGTTGTTGTCCGTTTTACAGGAAAACACCGTATCCGCCCACACGGTTTGAGCGGCAGCCGACAGAAGCAATACGGCAGAAAGGAACATTTTTTTCATCGTATTTCCTTAATGGTTGAAACCCCGCCATTTGGACATCCGTCCTTCGTGGCAGCAGCATCAGATTTTATTTGAGAGGGGTGTAACCCCTTTCAAATTAGGGCAACACATAGGGCGACGCTTTATGTATCGTCCTGCGTGTTGAAACATCATTGCCCGTATCCTGAAATAGAAAAGAAAATGCCCGTTTTACGGTCTTCTTTCCGACAAAATGCCGTCTGAAACGGATTTCAGACGGCATGGTCGAAAATTATTGCGCGGCAAGCGGCTTGAGCAGGAAGGTTTCGCCGCTTTGTACGACATTTTCCAGCAGATCGATGTTCGGATGCTTGCCGGGGTAGGCGCGCGCGTCGGCAACGTGTTCGGCAAACCATATCAAACCCTGCTCTGCCGCTTCTTTGTCCAATTTTCCGTCAAAACGTTCCGCCAAAGCATTGTACAGCTTGAGCGAACCGAGCTTGCCCTGAACGGCGGGAATGTGGTGAACCGTTTTGCCTTCGGCATCCCGAACGTCCAAACCGCCCAGATGGTCGATTGAAGGAAATGTGGCGAGATAATCTTGAAAATTCATATCAACTCCGAAAATCAGTCAGTTAGCGCGTGCCGAAAATCTTGTCGCCCGCATCGCCTAAACCGGGAATAATATAGCCGTTTTCGTTCAAGTGGCTGTCGAGCGCGGCGGTGTAAATCGTAACATCGGGATGCGCGTCGTTGACCGCCTTCACGCCCTCGGGCGCGGCAACCAAGACTAAGGCTTTGATGTTGCGGCAGCCCTTGGCTTTCAAAAGGTCGATGGTGGCAACCATCGAACCGCCCGTCGCCAGCATCGGGTCGATAATCAGGGCAGGACGTTCGTCCATACTGTCCACGAATTTCTCGAAGTAGGAAACAGGTTTCAGCGTTTCCTCGTCGCGCTGCAGTCCGACTACACTGATTTTGGCAGTCGGAATCAGGTCGAGCACGCCGTCGAGCATACCCAAACCGGCGCGCAAGATGGGGACGACGGTCAGGGTTTTGCCTTTGATGCGGTCGCCTTCAATCTGACCGCACCATCCGTCGATAAGGTATTTTTCGATTTCAAAATCACGACTTGCTTCGTACGCCATCAGGCGTGCCAGCTCTGTGGTAAGCGTTCGGAATTTGTAGGTGCTGCAATCTGCCTCCCTCATCAGGGTTAATTTGTGGCGGACGAGCGGATGGTTGATAACGTTAACGTTCATCGCGGTGTTCCAGTGTGATTTTGAGACGCGTCATTATACTTTTTTTTAATTTGCCGGAAAAGAAAATGCCGTCTGAAACACGTTCAGACGGCATTGCCGAATCCATCAGGCTTTCAGCAGCTCTTGCAGCTCGCCTGCCTCATACATTTCCATCAGGATGTCCGAACCGCCGACAAATTCGCCGTTCACATAAAGTTGGGGAATGGTCGGCCAGTCGCTGTATTCCTTAATGCCTTGGCGTACTTCGGGATTTTCCAATACGTTGACGGTAACGTAATCGGTACAGCCTGCCGCATTAAGGATTTGTACGGCGCGAGAAGAGAAACCGCATTGCGGAAACTGCTTTGTACCTTTCATAAACAATACAACGCGGTGAGTCGTTACTACTTCTTTAATTTGGTCGTGGATGGAAGCCATCGCTTATTCCTTTTGATAAAGTTGACAAAATTTGTCAGGTAGGGCGCATTATACGCAAAAGCGGAAACTTCCCACAATATTTGCTGTATATCGTGCAGTATCAATGTTGTGAACGGAAATATTCCCACTCCTCGACAATCCTGCTGTCCGGCAAATGGCACAGGGCATATCCGCCGCCGCTTCCGTCTTTTTTTGCTTCCCGTCCGCCGCCTTTGGCAATGCAGAATTTGGAAGCGGAATTTGCCATACCGACTGCCTCATGCCTGTCCGAAACGTGTTGGCAGGCAGGCAGCAGCAGCGCGGACATACATACGGATGAATTGCCTTCATGGTTTTCCTTATCGTCGGCACAGGGTCAGACGGCCCGCATATCGGGTACTTTTTTAAACAGCCGGTAAAAGTTTTCCGTCGTATATGCCGCAACCTGTTCCAATGTTTGATTCCGCAATTTGGCAATATGTTCGGCGGTATGACGCACAAAAGCCGGTTCGTTCTGCCTGCCTCGTTTGGGAACGGGGGCGAGGAACGGCGCATCGGTTTCCACCAAAATGCGGTCGTCCGGAACGTATTTTGCCGCCTCCTGAACCAAAGGGGCGTTTTTAAACGTAACGATTCCCGAAAAAGAAATATAAAGCCCCAAATCCATGGCAGCCCGAGCAAAGGCTGTGTCTTCGGAAAAACAGTGGATCACACCCGAATTGGTTTTACATTCTTTCAGAATAGACAAGGTATCCGCCGCCGCATCGCGCGTATGGACGATAACGGGCAGCCCGGTTTGATTGGCTGCTTCGATGTGGTCTGCAAAGCGTTTGTGCTGCCAAGACAAATCGCCTTTGCACCAGTAATAATCCAAACCCGTCTCGCCGATGCCGACCACTTTCGGATGGGTGGCGGCTTCGACCATTTCCGCGACGGAAAATTCTTCCGCTTCCCTGCTGTCGGGATGTACGCCTATGGTGCAATAGATGTGTTCGTGCGCTTCGGCGACGGCAAAGACTTCGGAGAAGCTTTCCCTACTGACGCTGATAGCGAGAGCCTGCCCCACGCCGTTTGCTTCCATGTTGGACAAAACTTCGGGCAGGCGTTCTTTCAAACCTTCAAAATTGAGGTGGCAGTGCGAATCGATGATATGCATGGCGTTACATCGTAAACGTGGGTTTGCCGCTATCGAGCACGCTGCCCAGTTCGACTTCGATCTGGTCTTTGACTTTCAGGCAGTTTTCGTGTTTTGTGAATGCCAGCCCCACCCCTTTGGGTTTGGAGGAAGTGCGCGCAGGATTGATCCACGCCACCTGTGTCGGCAGGAACAATTTGGGATAATTGAAAATTTCCACGGCAAGCAGAATGTCTTCCCCGATGGAAAATACGTCGTCGGTCTGCACAAACAGACCGCCGTGTTCCAAAAACGGCATATAGGAGCTGTACAGCAGACTCATGTCTTTCAGCTGCAACGACATCATTTTTGCCGGAATATTTTGTCCGTCTGACATAATTCACCCGTTCTCTTTCTTCAATTCCAAATAATTGATGAGCAGATGCTCGATCTGCATTTTGACATTTAAAGTATGAAACCCGTAAGGGGCAAGCTGTTTGAGCATATCCTCCGCCGCAAATACATTGCGCGGGCGGAAACCGGATGCCGTCTGAAGCAGCCTGTCTTCATAAGCGGGATAATAGACGGGTTTCATGTGTTGCAGGCACAATCCCAAATCGACCAGCCACTTCTGCATCCACCCGACAAATACGTCGAGCGGAAGTTTCTCCTTATCGAAAAGCGCGGCGTAATCCAAAATCTTCAACAACCTCGGCTCTGCCAAAATATCCAACAGTTTAATCCGCAACGCACGGACACCGTCCGCCTCATCAAACAGCGGCGCACCCGAATGGAACGCCAAAAATTCTTCCGGCTCCGCCACATCCCTGTCGCGCAGATATGCCAATGCTTCCCCATGCGAAGGAGCGGGCAAAACCATCTTCCGGCAGCGGCTTTTAATGGTCGGTAAAACCTTGTCCGCCGCGTGGCTGACCAGCAAAAAGACCACTTGGGGCGGCGGCTCTTCCAACACTTTCAACAAACTGTTGGCGGCTTGGACATTCATACTTTCCGCAGGATGAATCAGAACCACGCGCAAACCGCCCCGTACCGAAGTCAGGTACACATTATCGATGATTTCCCTGACGGCATCGATTTTGATCTGCAACAGTTTGCGCCCGTTTTCGGGTTCGTCCGCCAGAGGCGTGATTTCGTAAAAATCGGGATGGCTTCCCTGTCCAAACAGATGGCAGGACATACATTCGCCACAGGGTTTGCAGCCCGGTGCAGGGGTTTCGCACAACAACGCCTTCGCCGCAAAACGGGCAAACGCGGTCTTCCCCGTCCCCTTTTTGCCGGCAAACAGCCAAGCATTGGGACGGCTCGTCCAATGCTCCGCAATCTGCCGCCATTGTTCATTATGCCACGGATAAATCATGTCAAACTGCCCGTCCGGAAATCCATACCGCCATCAGAGCAGTTCCAAATCGGGGCCGGAACTTTGCGCCCGGCGGCTGCGCAACTGTACCGCCAAACGCAAATCGTGTGCGGAGTCGGCATTTTTCAAGGCATCCTGCAAGGAAATCTCGCCTTTCTCATACAATTGGTAAAGGTGTTGGTCGAAGGTCTGCATACCCAAGGTGGTGGATTTCTTCATCACTTCTTTGATTTCATGGATGTTGCCGTTGTGAATCAACTCCGAAATCAGGGGCGAATTGAGCAGCACCTCGACTGCCGCCACCCTGCCCTTGCCGCCGTCTCGCGGAACGAGGCGTTGCGAAATAAACGCCTGAAGGTTGAGCGACAAATCCGTCAGCAATTGTTCGCGCCGCTCCTCGGGGAAAAAGTTGATGATGCGGTCGAGTGCCTGATTGGTGCTGTTGGCGTGCAGCGTCGCCATACACAAATGCCCCGTTTCGGCAAAGGCAATGGCGTAGTCCATTGTTTCGCGGTCGCGGATTTCGCCGATCAGAATCACATCCGGTGCCTGCCGCAGCGTGTTTTTCAACGCCGCCATCCAGTTTTCCGTATCCACGCCGACCTCGCGCTGGGTGATGATGCAGTTTTTGTGTTCGTGGACAAACTCGATCGGATCTTCGATGGTGATGATATGTCCGAACGAATTTTCATTGCGGTAGTCGATAAGCGAGGCGAGCGAAGTCGATTTGCCCGAGCCGGTACCGCCGACAAAAATAACCAGCCCGCGTTTTTTCAGCGCGACATCCTTCAAGACCGGCGGCAGGTTCAGGCTTTCAAACTTGGGAATCTTGCTGGTAATCGCGCGGAATACCAACGCCGTCGCGCCGCGCTGTATCATCGCATTGACGCGGAAGCGGCTGGTATCCGGCAGGCTGATGGCGAAGTTGCACTCGTTGGTCGATGAAAATTCTTCCGCCTGCTTCGCACTCATAATCGAAAAGGCGATTTCCATACATTTTTCCGCCGTCAGCGGCTCGTCCGTGATGCGGGTGATTTTGCCGTCCAGCTTCATCGCGGGCGGGAAATGGGTCGTCACAAACAAGTCGGAACCTTTGTTTTTGTTCATATGGCGCAGCCATGCGAACAGTTCTTCCTTTGCAGTCATATTTTCATCGGTAAACATCTTCGTCCCCCAATCTTCAAACAATCTGTACCTTCCCATTCTACCAAAAACCCGCCATGCCGTCTGAAACCGTTTCAGACGGCATGGACAAACCGCCCCCACTCAATCCTGCCGTGTTAGCGTGTATAATTCGGCGTTCTATCCAAAATTCACAGCAGGTCAGCAATATGTCTTTGAAAACAGTAGCCGTTATCGGCGCAATGGAACAGGAAATCGAGCTTTTGCGCGAGATGATGGGAAATGTCAAAACCGTCTCTTTCGGCAGATTTTCCGCCTATGAAGGCGAATTGGCGGGAAAACGCATGGTGCTTGCATTGAGCGGCATCGGCAAGGTCAACGCGGCGGTTGCAACGGCTTGGCTTATCCATCAATTCGCACCGGACTGCGTCATCAACACCGGCAGCGCGGGCGGTTTGGGCAAGGGTTTGAAAGTCGGCGACGTAGTCATCGGTACGGAAACCGCGCACCACGATGTCGATGTAACTGCATTCGGCTATGTTTGGGGACAAGTGCCGCAACTGCCGGCAAGGTTCGCTTCAGACGGCATTTTGATTGAAACGGCAAAACGGTCGGCGCGGACGTTTGAAGGCGCGGCGGTAGAACAAGGCCTGATTGTCAGCGGCGACCGCTTCATCCACAGCAGCGAAGGCGTGGCGGAAATCTGCAAGCACTTCCCCGAAGTCAATGCAGTGGAAATGGAAGCGGCGGCGATTGCCCAAACCTGTCATCAGTTGGAAACGCCTTTCGTCATCATCCGCGCTGTTTCCGATTCGGCGGACGAAAAAGCAGACATCAGCTTTGACGAATTTTTGAAAACGGCGGCGGCAAGTTCTGCAAAAATGGTGGCAGAAATCGTCAAATCTTTATAAAACCTTTATCAAATCATGCCAAAACAGCGGTTTTCCGTTAGAATATCGGGCTATTTCCACGTTGCATCCGATATTCAGGCGTACCGCTGTTTGTTCAGACGGCATTTCTAAAACCTACCGTTCAGCATTAAAAACAACTCAATGAAAAATATCCGAAACTTCTCCATTATTGCCCACATCGACCACGGCAAATCGACGCTTGCCGACCGCTTCATCCAATATTGCGGCGGTTTGGATTTGCGCGAAATGAGCACGCAGGTGCTCGATTCCATGGACATCGAAAAAGAGCGCGGCATTACTATTAAAGCGCAAACCGCCGCGCTCAACTACAAAGCACGCGACGGGCAGGTGTATCAGCTCAACCTGATTGACACGCCGGGACACGTCGACTTTTCTTACGAAGTTTCCCGTTCGCTCTCTGCCTGCGAAGGCGCGCTGTTGGTCGTTGACGCGTCGCAGGGCGTGGAAGCGCAAACCGTGGCGAACTGTTACACCGCGATTGATTTGGGCGTGGAAGTCGTGCCTGTTTTGAACAAAATCGACCTACCTGCCGCCGACCCCGAACGCGTTGAACAGGAAATCGAGGATATCATCGGCATCGATGCGGTCGGCGCGGTGCAGTGTTCCGCCAAAAGCGGCATCGGAGTGGAAGACGTTTTGGAAGAAATCGTTGCCAAAATTCCTGCGCCGACCGGCGATGAAAACGCGCCGCTGCAAGCCGTTATCGTCGATTCGTGGTTTGACAATTACGTCGGCGTGGTCATGCTGATTCGAGTGAAAAACGGCACCATCAAACTGAAAGACAAAGTGCGCTTTATGAGCACCAAGGCGGAAACGCAGGTCGAGCAGCTGGGCGTATTCACACCGAAATCGGTTCAAAAACAAGAACTCAAAGCCGGTGAAGTGGGCTTTTTGATTACCGGCGTAAAAGAATTGGGACAGGCGAAAGTCGGCGACACGGTTACACTGGTTGCCAACCCCGCCTCAGAGCCACTGCCCGGCTTCCAAGAAGTACAAAGTCAAGTATTCGCGGGCCTTTATCCCGTGGAAAGCCACGACTACGAAGCTTTGCGTGATGCTTTGGAAAAATTGCAGCTGAACGATGCTTCGTTGAAATTCGAGCCTGAAGTTTCTCAAGCATTGGGCTTCGGCTTCCGCTGCGGCTTCTTGGGTCTGTTGCACTTGGAAATCGTACAGGAACGTTTGGAACGCGAGTTCGACATGGACTTGATTACCACCGCGCCGACGGTGGTTTACGAAGTCGTGTTGAAGAGCGGCGAAAAAATCGAAGTCGAAAATCCGTCCAAACTGCCCGACATCGGCAGCATCGAAACCATTCTCGAGCCGATTATCACTGCGACTATCCTCGTGCCGCAGGAATACGTCGGCAACGTCATGACTTTGTGTAACCAAAAGCGCGGCGTTCAGGTCAATATGCAGTACATGGGCCGCCAAGTCATGCTGACTTACGACTTGCCCATGAACGAAGTCGTGATGGACTTTTTCGACAAACTCAAATCCACTTCGCGCGGCTATGCTTCGTTGGACTACCATTTCAAAGAGTTCCAGCCGTCTGATTTGATTAAGCTCGACATTATGGTCAACGGAGAAAAAGTCGATGCGCTGAGCCTGATTGTGCACCGTCAAAGCGCGGTTCACCGAGGCCGCGAACTGGCAGCGAAAATGCGCGAGCTGATTCCGCGCCAAATGTTCGATATCGCCGTCCAAGCCGCCATCGGCAGCCAGATTATCGCCCGTGAAAACGTCAAAGCCCTGCGTAAAAACGTCTTGGCGAAATGTTACGGCGGCGATATTACGCGTAAGAAAAAACTTCTCGAAAAACAAAAAGCAGGTAAGCGCCGCATGAAACAAGTGGGCAACGTGGAAATTCCGCAAAGCGCATTCTTGGCGATTTTACAGGTGAGCGACAAATAATATTTCGGCACATAGGGCGGCGCGTCGGGAACACCCCTCAAACCGCCCTGATTTCAGGGGCACGCGCCCGCAAACAAATTTTGCAATTTGCCGCCTTAAAACGGTTGCACGGACGGGCGGGTTTTTTAACCGTTAAGGAACAACAATGAACACAATGCTAATGTCGGGCGCGGCTGCCGCGCTGCTTGCCGGCATCATCCTTTATTTCAAAAGCGACAAAAAGCGGCAGGAAAACGGTGAATGGAGTTCCGGCCTCGAATACGCCTATATCCTGACGGCGGTCGGCGTGTTTGCCGCTTTGTCCCTGTTTATGAGCTTTACCGCCGTTTTCCTGATTTTCGTTGTATTGTGCGGTACGGCTTGGGGGGTATATAAATACCGCCTGAAGACTTCTCCCGAAATCTCGGAAAGCAGCCACTTCGGCGATTATTTCGGCAGTTTTTTCCCTACCGTTTTGGTATTGTTCCTCATCCGGTCGTTTATTGCCGAACCGTTCCAAATCCCGTCCAGCTCCATGCGCCCGGGTCTGATTAAGGGCGATTTCATTTTGGTCAGCAAATTTTCCTACGGCTTGCGCGTACCTGTTTTAAACAATGTATTTATCCCCACGGGCAAAATCGAACGGGGCGATGTCGTTGTTTTTAATTATCCTCTGCAGCCGGACATGACCTACATCAAGCGTATTGTCGGCATCCCTGGCGACATTGTCGAATATCGGGATAAGATTTTAACGGTAAACGGAAAACCGGCTTCTGATATTCCTAACGGCACATACCGTTATCCCGACGACACCGACCCTTCCGAAATCCACAACACGGATATGTTCCGCAGCGGTTTGGACGGCAAATCCTTCAATATTCTGAAAAAAGAAGGACAGCCTGCCGTTTCCTTACCCGTATTGGGCAAATATACCTCCGATATCATGTCTGAAAACGGATATTCCATAGAGCAAAGCGGTCTGAACCATTGCCAATATGCCGACGACGGCAGCGGTTTCGTATGTCAGGTTCCCGAAGGACGCTATTTCGCTATGGGCGACAACCGCGACAACAGTGCCGATTCGCGCTACTGGGGCTTTGTGGATGACAAGCTGGTTGTCGGCAAGGCAACCTTCATTCTGATGAACTTCGGCGATTTCAGCCGGGTCGGTACGGCAATCCGCTAAACCGGGAAGCCAAGAATGCCGTCTGAAAATAGTTTCAGACGGCATTTGCTATTCCTCACTTTTGCAGGCGGATCTAACGTTGTCGGATTTTCCTACCTATAGTGAATTAAATTTAAATTAGGACAAGGCGACGAGCCGCAGACAGTACAAATAGTACGGAACCGATTCACTTGTTGCTTCAGCACCTTAGAGAATCGTTCTCTTTGAGCTAAGGCGAGCCAACGCTGTACCGGTTTAAATTTAATTCACTATATCAGTCCGGTAACGCAGGTTTTGCACGGCGAACTGCCGATACTGCCTTGATGGAATCAATGTTAAGACTGCTGTTTCCGCGAACCGAGATAAATTGCCGAAAGCGTAAGCACCACCCCTGCCCACTGCACACCGTCAATCGGTTTGCCCAACCCGAAATAATCGATGAGCAAGGCGGCAACCGGTTCGGATAAAAGCAACAGCCCCGTCAGCGACAGCGAAAGCAGCGGAATCGCATAGGCAACCATCGCCCACGCGAAGCACTGCATCACCACGCCGTACACAAGCACCAAACCCGCATCTTTCCAAGTCGTCGGATAAAGCGCGCCGCCGTCCATCAGCAATGCCGGAACAACCAACGATGCCGCGCCGCCCAAACTCAAAATCATCATTGAAGGGAAAAGCGCCACCTGTTCGACTTCATGAGTCTTGCGGACAAACACCATCGACAGGGCAAGCATCAGTCCCGATACCAAACCGCTGACAAATCCCCAAACCGCATTGCCGTTGTAGCCGAATTCCGCACCGGCAATCATCGCCACGCCCACAACCGCCGACATCAAGCTTGCCGCTTGCAGCCTGCCCAAACGCTCGCCGAAAAAGAAAACACCGATTGCCGACAAAAAAAAGATTTGCAGGCTGTTGAGCAGGGTGGAAATACCCGGCCCGACCGCGTATATGCTTTCGTGCCAAAGTGCCAAATCGAAAGCGAGAAACACGCCCGCCGTCAGGGCATATCGGATGGTTTTCCTGTTTTTTGGGAATTTTTGCCCGAAAAGCCGTGCCAAAAACCAAAATACGAACACCGAAATCAGCAACCGCCAAAATGCGATTGCATACGGGCCGACGGGGACGGATCTGACAATCAGGCTGCCCAGACCGAACACCACGCAACCCAGCACCAGCAATGGTGCGGCATATTTTTTGCCGTTACCGACCACAATATCCCCTCCCTTCCCCATACGGCTGCCGCGCCTACGGCAAAAATGCCGCCATTCCGAAAATCCGAAAATATGCCGTCTGAAGCCCAAAGCCCCGGCTGCGCCCGGACAAACGGCTGACTTTACGGGCAGGTCGGCTATTTTCCGTTGGGGCAAAAATCCGTCCTGCCGGATAAAACCCGAATAAAAAATATTTCCCTCAAACAATGCGGCGGCATCAACACCTAATTAAAACACAACCGGCGTTTTCGGCATATATGCAAAAACGCATTTTCCGGCACGGCGTTACACCGATACCGAAAAATGCGTCTGAATGTTTCGACAATCCGATTAAAGCATTATGCCAAATCTGCAAAAAGTGGCGTAGAGAGATAGCGTTCGCCATAGGAAGGCAGCAGCACGACTATCAGCTTGCCTTCGTTTTCAGGCTGTTTGGCAAGCTGCAACGCGCTCCAAACTGCCGCACCGGAAGAAATACCCACCAAAATGCCTTCTTTTTCCGCCATTGCGCGGGCGGTTTCAAAAGCCGCTTCGTTCGGCACTTTGGCAATACTGTCGTAGATTTTGGTATTCAAAACGGTCGGAATAAAGCCTGCGCCGATACCTTGAATCGGGTGCGGACCTTTTTCGCCGCCGCTCAATACGGGGGAAGCCTCAGGCTCGACGGCAACCACTTTAACTTCGGGTTTGTATTTTTTCAACACTTCGCCCACCCCGGTAATCGTACCGCCCGTGCCGACACCGGCAATGAAGACATCGACTTTACCGTCCGTATCCCGCCAAATTTCCTCGGCGGTTGTTTTGCGGTGGACTTCGGGGTTTGCCTCATTATCGAACTGGCGCGGCATAAAATAAGTGTCTGGATGAGCGTCCACCAAGGATTGCGCTTTGGCAATCGCGCCCGCCATACCTTCGGCGGCGGGGGTCAGAATCAGCTCCGCGCCAAACGCGCGCAACAGCATTTTGCGCTCTTTACTCATGCTTTCCGGCATGGTAATCGCCAGTTTGTAGCCGCGTGCTGCACATACCATTGCCAAACCAATACCCGTATTGCCGCTGGTTGCCTCAACAATCACGGTGTTTTTGTTGATTTTGCCCGCTTTTTCGGCGGCCTCAATCATTGCTTCGGCAATGCGGTCTTTGACGCTGCTGCCCGGATTGAAAAATTCCAGTTTCACGGCAACCTCTGCCTTCAAACCTTCGGTCAGACGGTTCAGTTTGACCAAAGGCGTGTTGCCGATCAGTTCGGTGATGCTGTTTGCAATTTTCATCTTCTGCTCCTGAATAATAAGGTTTCGACAGTAAGGCGCAATTCCCGCCGGCATCCTGTCCGATTGCAGGGGATTTGCGCCGAACCATAAACAAATTTCGGATATGGCTTCATCCTAAACCTATGCCGCCTAAAAAACCAATACCCAAAATTTCTTTCTTTATAACTTTTTGTTCCGATACAGACAGCATCACAATCATCTGCCGATTTCGGCAAGCAGCATCGCCGTTACCGCAACCTGCATCAACATCGCCGCCAACCCGCCGAGTCGCAGCTGCGAACCGCCGAACGTTGACGGCGGCTGCCGGTCTATACCGCAGCGGTGGACATAGGCAACCGCCATCAGCACAAACTGCAACACGAACCAATAAACCGGCTTCAGCGCATAAAGTTTGAGCAGTGCCGCAAACACAAACACTTGAACCGTTCCCGAAAAGCAATAATGCACCAACGCACATATTCCGACAAAAGCAAGCGTCATCAATGCATTACTGACGGCAAACAGCCCGAGCAGCGGATGTTCGGGGTCTGCCTGCCATCCGTTTCCACCCTTTTTCCGGTTCCAATGCCCGATGAAAAAAAATATACTGCCCAAAGTCAGGTAAAAATGGGGGATAAACAAAGGCACGGCGTGGGTCATTCCCCATATGCCGGGCATCAGCTTTGCCCCCAAAACCGATATGCCGAGCCACAGCGCAATACTCGCCCAAAACCATTGCAACATTCCTGCGCGGAATATCAGAAACAGAAAAACCGCCGCATACAGTAAGGCAGACAAAAAATCCAAATGCAGCAAAATCATGAATACGCCAACTCGCCTTCAAACACGGTTTCCGCAGGGCCGGTCATCATCACATCGCCGCCGCAGGCCCATTCGATATATAAAGTTCCGCCCGGCAAAACCACCTCTACCGTTTTCCCTTCATCCAACAGCCCCAGACGGATACCCGCCACCACAGCCGCACACGCGCCCGTACCGCAAGCTTGGGTTTCGCCCACGCCGCGCTCGAACACGCGCAAACGAATCGCGGTTCGGCTGACAATCTGCATAAAGCCGACGTTGACGCGTTCGGGAAACTGCCTGTGCGGTTCGATAAGCGAACCGGTTTCGCGCACCGGCGCGCATTCCACGTCATCGACCACAATCACCGCATGGGGGTTGCCCATATTGACGCAGCTGACAGGCTGAATGCCGGATTCGAGATGCACCCCATAAGTACAGGCATCATCCCCCTCGCCCGATTCGGGAACAAACGGTATTTCAGACGGCATAAACTTCGGTTTGCCCATATTGACCGTAACCATACCGTTATCGGACAATTTCGGAAAAATAATGCCCTTGGCCGTTTCAACACAAATTTCTTTCTTATCGGTCAAACCCTTGTCTGCAACAAAACGGGCAAAACAACGCGCCCCGTTGCCGCACTGCCCGACCTCGCCGCCGTCAGCATTGAAAATACGGTAACGGAAATCCACGCCTTCGGTTTCCGAACGCCCGACCACCAAAAGCTGGTCGAACCCGATGCCGCGGAAACGGTCAGCCCATGCCGCAATCGGCGCGTCCTCGGGGGTAAAATCCTGACTGACCGCGTCAATCACCATAAAATCGTTGCCCAAACCGTGCATTTTGGTAAATTTCAAAGTTTTCATATCGAACCAGAGTGGTACTAGATTGTTATATTCTAACGATGGATTGCTATATATAACAACTGATTATTATATCTCTGCAACACAAATTGGAACTTGAAATAGGAGTATAACTTATGCAATTAGAGATTATCGGTAGTAAAATTTATACGGAACAAGATTTTCATAATCAAATTTCAAAAATATTTTCTATACAAGATTATTATGGGAACAATCTTGATGCTTTGTGGGATTTATTGAGCACAAATGTAGAACGACCGATTATTCTGGTATGGAAAGATGCTATGTTCTCAAAAAATCAATTAAAAAGTATATTTATTGAAATAGTAAAAGTTCTAGAAAGAGTTAAGAAACAAGATGAGGATTATGGATTCGAAGAAAAATTTAATTATATTTTAGAGTAAGCAAACCCTAATTACATTACGTACACAGGTTTAAAACTCACCGAAGCCAATTAAGATTGTTCCGAAATCCCGTATTGTCTGTTGCTTCCGAATCCGAGATCCCCGCGCCGAAGGGAAATGCTTCCATCTCCCGCCGTCTGAGGATTAAAATGAGCCATTATACTGTTTGTTACCCCTTACAAAAAACACAATGTCTCGTCTGTTCCTACTGCTTTTCCCTTGTGCAATCCTTGCCGCCTGCACCCGAAATATACCGGCAAACTCGGTCGTTTCAAATTGCGCGCATCTTCAAAACCGCACCATCCTGTATTTCGACGCACACGGCAAACCCGCCGACAGCGCAGTAAAGGGCGGATTTTACAGGACTGTCAAAATTCATGACACAAACCGCATCCTTATTCAAGACTTTAACAGCACGGGGAATGCCCTCGCCAAACCCTATTGGTCGGACTGCCGGAAATTATCCGTTTTCCCCGACAAACATCTGACCATGAGCCGTCCATGAACCACGACATCACTTTCCTAACCCTGTTCCTACTCGGTTTCTTCGGAGGAACGCACTGCATCGGCATGTGCGGCGGATTAAGCAGCGCGTTTGCACTCCAACTCCCACCGCATATCAACCGCTTTTGGCTGATCCTGCTGCTTAACACAGGACGGATAAGCAGCTATACGGCAATCGGCCTGATTCTCGGATTAATCGGACAGGTCGGCGTTTCACTCGACCAAACCCGTGTCCTGCAGAATATTTTATACACAGCCGCCAACCTCCTACTGCTCTTTTTAGGCTTATACTTGAGCGGTATTTCTTCCTTGGCGGCAAAAATCGAGAAAATCGGCAAACCGATATGGCGGAACCTGAACCCGATACTCAACCGGCTGTTACCCATAAAATCCATACCCGCCTGCCTTGCTGTCGGAATATTATGGGGCTGGCTGCCGTGCGGACTGGTTTACAGCGCGTCGCTTTACGCGCTGGGCAGCGGCAGTGCGGCAACAGGCGGTTTATATATGCTTGCCTTTGCACTGGGTACGCTGCCCAATCTTTTGGCAATCGGCATTTTTTCCCTGCAACTGAAAAAAATCATGCAAAACCGATATATCCGCCTGTGTACAGGATTATCCGTATCATTATGGGCATTATGGAAGCTTGCCGTCCTGTGGCTGTAACACTCATCAATTCCCAATACCCATAAAAAATGCCGTCTGAAACCTGTTCAGACGGCATTTTCATCCCTAAGCATTACTCTGCGGCATTTTCTTCACGGGCAGGCGCATCCAGCAAAGCTTTGATAGACAGGCGTACGCGGCCGCGATCGTCTACTTCCAATGCTTTTACGTTCACAACCTGACCTACTTGCAGGTAATCGCCGACATTGCGTACGCGCTCGTGGGCGATTTGGCTGATGTGTACCAAACCGTCTTTGCCCGGCATCACGCTGACAATCGCGCCGACGTTGTTGTCGAGGATTTTCACCACAGTGCCTTCATACACTTTGCCCACTTCCACTTCGGCAGTAATCTGCTCGATGCGTTTTTTCGCCGCATCGCCGGCTTCTTGAGTGGTCGCGGCAATGGTAATCGTACCGTCTTCGGCGATATTGATTTCCGTACCGGTTTCAGCGGTAATCGAACGGATGGTTTCGCCGCCTTTGCCGATAACTTCGCGGATTTTGTCTTGGTTGATTTTCATCGTAAACAAACGCGGCGCGTGTGCGGACAACTCTTGCGGGCCCGCAACGGCGGCTTTCATCTGATCCAAGATGTGCAGACGCGCTTCTTTGGCCTGTGCCAAAGCGATCTGCATAATTTCTTTGGTAATGCCTTGGATTTTGATGTCCATTTGCAGTGCGGTAACACCTTCGGTCGTACCGGCCACTTTAAAGTCCATATCGCCCAAGTGGTCTTCGTCGCCCAAAATGTCGGTCAGGACGGCAAATTTGTTGCCTTCTAGAATCAGACCCATCGCGATACCGGCAACGTGTGCTTTCAAAGGCACGCCGGCAGACAGCAGGCTCAGGCAGCCGCCACAGACGGAAGCCATAGATGAAGAGCCGTTGGATTCGGTAATTTCGGAGACCACGCGCATGGTGTAGCTGAAATCTTCAGGTTTCGGCAATACAGCCAACAATGCACGTTTAGCCAAACGGCCGTGACCGATTTCACGGCGTTTCGGCGCACCCATGCGTCCGACTTCGCCGGTAGAGTACGGCGGAAAGTTGTAGTGCAGCATAAAGCGGTCGGTGTATTCGCCGGACAGCGCGTCGATAATTTGTTCGTCGCGCGAAGTACCCAAAGTCGCTACGGCAAGGGCTTGGGTTTCGCCACGGGTAAACAATGCAGAACCGTGCGTGCGCGGCAATACGCCAGTTTGGATGTTCAGCGGACGGACGGTGCGGGTGTCGCGACCGTCGATGCGCGGTTGGCCGTCCAAAATTTGGCTGCGGACAACATCGGCCTCCAAGTGTTTGAAAATGCCTTTGATTTCGTTGGCTGCCAGCGTGTCGGTTTCTTCGGTAATCAAGGCTTCTTTTACCGCATTCCAAGCCTCGTCCAATTTTGCGGAACGCGCCTGTTTTTGACGGATTTTGAACGCTTCTTTAATGGTTTCGCCGGCAATCCCGCGTACTTTGGCAACCAGTTCCTCATTGGTTTCCGGAGCTTTCCAATCCCAAACCTCCGGGTTGACTTCGTCGGCAAATTCATTGATGGCGTTAATCGCCGCCTGCATTTGATCGTGACCGTAAACCACCGCGCCCAACATCACGTCTTCGGATAGGATTTTGGCTTCGGATTCCACCATCAACACGGCTTTGGAAGTACCGGCGACCACCAAGTCCAATTGCGATTTCGCCAACTCGGCTTTAGTCGGGTTCAAAACGTACACGCCGTTTACATAACCCACGCGTGCCGCGCCAATCGGACCGGCAAACGGTACGCCGCTCAACACCAGCGCGGCAGACGCGCCCAACATTGCAGGAATGTCGGAATCGATTTCAGGATCGACGGACACGACCATCGCTACGATTTGGATGTCGTGGTAGAAACCTTCGGGGAACAGCGGACGGATCGGACGGTCGATCAGGCGGCTGGTCAGGATTTCTTTTTCGCTTTGTTTGCCTTCGCGTTTGAAGAAACCGCCGGGGATTTTACCTGCTGCGTAAGTACGCTCGAGGTAATCAACAGTCAGAGGGAAGAAGTCCTGACCTTCTTTCACTTCTTTGTTGGTAGTAACGGCAACCAAAACAACGGTGTCGCCCATCGATACTTTAACGGCAGCGGCGGCTTGGCGGGCGATTTCGCCGGTTTCCAAAGTAACGGTTTGATTACCGTATTGGAAGGTCTTAACGTGTTTATTGAACATCATTGTTCCTTTCAAAATACCGCACTGCTAAAACACTAATAATGCACACTAAAATCCAAATGTGCATAGTTAGGGTTTCAGACCGTGCGGCAGGTTGTAAACAAGCTTTCAGACGGCATTTCGGACGCTGAAAACAATTGCGGATTATAAAGGCAACCATCCTTAAAATCCAGTATTGATACAATAAAAAGACCGTCTGAACCATATTCCTTTCAGACGGCCTTCAAACTTAAAAATCAATCCTGAGTCAGCAAAGTCAATGCTTCCCGATACTTCTCGACTGTTTTCCGAATCACATCGGCAGGCACTTTCGGCGCAGGGGCTTTTTTGTTCCAACCGCTTTGTTCCAGCCAGTCGCGGACGAACTGTTTGTCAAAAGACGGCGGATTGGTGCCGACTTCATATTGATCCGCCGGCCAGAAGCGGCTCGAATCGGGAGTCAATACCTCATCCATCAGCGTCAGCGTACCGTTTTCATCCAAACCGAATTCAAATTTGGTATCGCAAATAATAATACCGCGCGATTTGGCATATTCCGCCGCTTCGGTGTACAGCCGAACCGCTTTGTCGCGCACTTCTTCCGCCAATTCTTTGCCGATAATGCGTCCGCATTCTTCAAAGCTGATGTTTTCATCGTGATCGCCGACTGCTGCTTTGGTTGAGGGCGTAAAAATCACTTCGGGCAGTTGTTGCGCTTCCCGCATACCTTCGGGCAACCGAATACCGCAAACCGAGCCGGTTTTTTGATAATCTTTCCAACCGCTGCCTGCCAGATAACCGCGCACAATCGCCTCAACTTTCACCGGAGTGAGCTTTTTAGCCACGACGGCGCGTTTTTCTAAAACTTTGGCTTCGTTCTCAGGCAAAACATCGTACACGGTATTACCGGTGAAATGGTTGGGCATAATATGCGCCAGTTTTTTAAACCAAAAATTGGAAATCTGCGTCAGGATTTCGCCCTTACCCGGAATCGGATCATCCAAAATCACATCGAATGCTGACAAGCGGTCGGAAGCGACCATCAGCATCCGTTTATCGTCAATTTCGTACAAATCGCGCACTTTTCCGGAATAAATCTTTGCCAAACCAATCTCACTCATTTCGCACCCCCTGAAAATATCTTGAAAATACCGACCCGACACCCGACAGGTTTGAATCGCAATCCGATATTTTAGCCGAAGTCGGCGCAAAACAATACCCATGGCACAAAAAGCCAACCCGTCAACCGTCGGCAAAGTTTTGGCACTATAATACCGACAGCAAGTCCTACAATACACTTTCACCAAAGGAAATACCTCATGAGAATCCTATTGACAGGTTCGAAAAGCCAACTGGCACGCTGCCTGCGCGACCGTCTTCCGGAAGACTGGGAAACCATTGCGACGGATTCCGCATCCCTAGACATTACCGATGCCGATGCCGTCTGCAACATGGTCAAAAGTTTCCAACCCGACGCTATTGTCAACACGGCTGCCTATACCGCCGTCGACAAAGCAGAAGGCGATGCGGCGGCGGCATTTGCCGTCAATGCCTCCGCCGTTTACAACCTTGCCTTGGCAGCACATCGCGCCCATGCCCGATTCATCCACATCTCAACCGACTATGTTTTTGACGGCAAAGGTAAAAGACCCTACCAGGAAAGCGACTTTACCAACCCTGCCAATGTATACGGACAATCCAAAACCGCCGGCGAACTGCTCGCACTGTCCGCCAATCCCGACAGCCTTATCCTGCGGACTTCTTGGCTGTTTAGCGAATACGGGGACAACTTTGTCCGCACCATGCTGAACCTTGCGCGGGAACGTTCCCCGCTGTCCGCCGTCCACAACCAAACCGGCTGCCCAACCTATGCCGGCGACTTGTCCGCCGCTATCATCCGCCTGTTGCAGCAGTCCAATCCCGTTCGCGGCATTTACCACTATGTCGGCAGCAAATCCGTATCTTGGTACGAATTTGCCCAACATATTTTCCAAGCGGCATCGCAACAGCAGACATCCTTCCCCGTTCCCGAATTGACTGCCGTTTCAGACAAGGAATATCCGACCGCCGCCCCCAGGCCCGCATACAGCATTTTGGACTGCCGCAAAATCGAAAACGACTTCGGCATCAAACCGTCGGACTGGCAAAAAGCCCTTGCACAGGTCATTTCCAAGCTGCTCTGATACCACCCTCCCCTCCGTTTCCGCCGCCAAGCACCGCCTTGGCGGTTTTCTTATAAATTCTACCGATTACACAACCACATATCATCTTTACACAATCATGCTTCCATCAACAGCAAAACATGATATGATTGCCACTAATAACATCTCACAATAAATTTTCTAATTTTTATTGAAAAAATCAATAAATAAGAATTTTCCCAACCGACAAATAAAATAAAGAAAGGGCCGATATGCAACATCGAAGAAGACTGGCAATTTACCAAGCATTCAAACGCGCCGCCTTTAACGGCAAATCCCCTGTTCCGCAAAAACGCGAAGAACGTTGATTCAAGCTGAAAATACCGTCTGAAGTCCTGCTTCAGACGGCATTTTTTTACCGTTCGAGAAACTGTTTCAACCTGGCCTCATTCAAAAACCAGTGGCAGATTTCCTCATCTCCCGCCAACAAAACGGGCACCAGTTCATTGTATTTTTCTTCCAAAGCGGGATCGTCGTCCACATCGAACACATCCAAGCCAAACCCGTATTCATCCTGAAAAGGTCTGAGTTCGTCGCGCATTTTGTGGCACAAGCTGCAATATTCGCGAAACATCAGGGTCAGTTTCATCGGCACTCCCTTACCGTCCTGTTCGCACAATCCCAAGCTTTCAGGATAGCGGAATCATCATTGAAGCCAATCGGCACTATCTTAAAGCACAGCCGAAGAAAACAGCAAAATACCGTCTGAACTGTTCAGACGGTATTTCCAAAACCGTTTTACGCTTGAACGCCGATACCTGCCGTAACCGTCGGTTGCGCATTGTGCGCCGTCAGAAACGAAGCGGCAAGCTCCCCGCAGCAGCCGCAGCAGCTCGCCACGCCCAATTGCGACTGCAAATCGCCCATTGTGGTCGCGCCGGCGGCGATGGTTTCCTTGATTTGGTGGTCGGTAACGGCATTGCAGATGCAGACAAACATTTTGTGCTCCGTGTGTTCTCAAGCTATCGTACCGATAGCGGCTTTTATTATCGTATGCAAATATAAATAAAAACAGTTCGTATTGCAAGGTCGGCATACACGGTTTGTCTTGGTAATTTTTTATCAAGTTTGCATTTTCGATTGATTTCTTATTAAACCGAAGCAGAAGCCTCAGTTTCGGGAATGGTGTTCCTTAACCACGCTATGCAGCCGCACATTGGCAACATGGGTATAAATCTGCGTCGTATTCAAATCGGCATGTCCCAACATATCCTGAACTACGCGCAAATCCAAGCCGTGCTGCACCAGATGGGTGGCGAAGGCATGGCGCAGGCTGTGCGGGCTGATGTGCCCAATGCCTGCCCTGCCGGCATATTCTTTGACAATCATCCACGCCAACTGCCGGGAAATGCCCGTTTTTTTCTGACTGACAAACAATGCGTCGCAACTCCTGCCTTTCAGCAGAAGCGGACGTGCCTCCGTATAATAGCGTTCCACCCAATACGCCGACTCCTGCCCCATCGGGACCATCCTCTGCTTATCACCCTTGCCCAGCGTGGTAATACAGCCCCTGTCCAAATCCACATTGCCGAAATTCAGCCCGACTGCCTCGCTGACGCGCAAGCCGGTCGCATACATCAATTCAAGCAGGGCCTTATCCCGCAAGCCGTGCGGCGTGTCGGTATCCGGCGCGGCAAGCAGTCGGGAAATCTGCTGTTCTGTAATCAGTGTCGGAATATTCTTGTCGATTTTGGGCGGTTTCAGCAAACGAGTGGGATTGTCCGTCCTTATGCCTTCACGCTCCATCCATATATACAGGCGTTTGCACGCCGACAGTGCGCGCGCCTGCGAACTCCGTTGCTCTCCGTCAACATAAACCGCCGCCGCCAAATCCGCTTCGTCCGCATCTTCCAGCGTTTTGCCGCACAAAGATAGCCGACGGGCAATTTTTTCCAAATCCCGCCGGTAGCTGTCCAAAGTATTCCGACTGAGCCGCCGATCCAGCCACAAAGTTTCCAGCAGCCTGTCAATCAAACCGTTTTCCATAGCGTTCCAAACCAATGCCGTCTGAAGGCTTCAGACGGCATTGCCGATACTCATCGGGAAAGCGTTTCCAATACTTCCTGCGCATGACCTGCCACTTTGACTTTCCGCCATTCATGGGCGATTTCTCCATCCTTATTCAAGACGAACGTACTGCGCTCGATGCCGAGCGACTCTTTCCCATACAGTTTTTTCAATTTGATGACATCAAACAGGCGGCACACTGTTTCATCCTTGTCGCTCAACAGCTCAAACCGGAAACCCTGCTTGGCGCAAAAATTCTGATGTGCCTTTACGCCGTCGCGGGAAATACCGACCACGGTATAACCCAAGTCGCCGAACTGCTCCAATCGCGCATTAAAATCCAGCCCCTCTGTCGTACAGCCCGGCGTACTGTCTTTCGGATAAAAATACACAACCAAAGGCAGATGTTCTGCCGAATGAAAATCCGCACCGCTGCTCGAAGGCAGGGTAAATTCATATTTCACATCCATAGTCCTACTCCCTATATTCCCATTATTCAAAACGGCACGCAGACGCACCGCCGCAATTGCTAAACCAACCCCGATTCTACCGCCCCAAAGGATAGGGATTCAACCGCCGGAAACATCCAAACCGACACACGACGGCATGAAAAATATCCATGTCAAACCACAAAATATAGTGGATTAACAAAAATCAGGACAAGGCGACGAAGTCGAAGGCAGTACAAATAGTACGGCAAGGCGAGGCAACGCTTTACTGGTTTTTGTTAATCCACTATATGTTCCGATTTAAAAACAGAATGTTATAAAACCCAACCCCCAAAACACAACAAGACCGCCCGCCTACGGGCAGTCTCCTGTCAGACGACATACTTTACAGATGGCTGTTTTTTCAACAAAATAACGCCAATACTCAAAATACGGAATCAAAAATGCCCATCCGCACCCTGAAACGCCTGCCCTCATCGCTGCTTCTCGGCCTCTGCCTTTCCCTGCCGTCAGCCCACCTTTTTGCCGACAACGACATTTTAGGGCAATTTTTAGAACAGAACATGCTTACCTCCTCCGATCCGATAGAAATATTCGCCGAAAGCACGATACACCCCACCAACACCCAAACCATCACAAGCGGTCTGATTCTCTCCTCACAGTCTGCCCTAGTCGTCAACAACAAAACCGGACAGATACTGTATCAGAAAAACGCCGACAGGATTATGCCCATCGCCTCCATTTCCAAGCTCATGAGCGCGATGGTCGTTTTGGATGCAAACTTGGACATGAACGAAACCGTTACCATCACGCCCGACGAAATCGACCGCCTCAAAGGGACCGGCAGCCGTCTTGCCATAGGTACGGTCCTCACACGCAAAGAACTGCTGCACCTGAGCCTGATGAGCAGCGAAAACCGCGCCACCCACGCCTTGGGCAGAACCTACCCCGGCGGCATGGGCGCATTTGTCGCCGCCATGAACCGTAAAGCCCAAAGCCTGGGCATGTACAGCAGCCGCTTTTACGAACCGACCGGACTCAACTTCCAAAACGTTTCCACAGCCAAAGACCTGAGCCTCATGGTCAACGCCGCCGCCCAATATCCGCAAATCCGCACCAACTCGACTTCCAACTACGCCTCGGTACAGACCAAAAACGGGCAGCAGAACTACAAAAACTCCAATGCCCTGGTCAGGGAAGGCATGTGGAACATCGAATTGCAAAAAACCGGCTACATACGCGAGGCAGGCAGGTCTATGGTTGTCAAAGCCAACATTCAAAACCAACCCGTTACCATCGTATTGCTGAACTCGCCCACATCCGCCACACGCGTGAACGATGCCCGCAAAATCGAATCGTGGATGTTGCAGCAACGCTCCTGACATACAAATGCCCGGCGGAAAACCGCCCAAACACAAAAAATTGGTAATTTTTCCTATTCAAGGCTACAATTCGACACGCACAGGGCGTCTGCCCGATTTCACAATCATAATAACGGAGTTAAAAATATGACAACTAAAGGACAAATGTTGCAAGATCCTTTCCTGAACGCCCTGCGTAAAGAGCACGTTCCGGTTTCGATTTACCTGGTCAACGGCATCAAACTGCAGGGTCAGGTTGAATCTTTCGACCAATACGTCGTTCTTCTGAGAAACACTTCCGTAACCCAAATGGTTTACAAACACGCCATTTCCACCATCGTACCGGCTCGCTCCGTCAACCTCCAACATGAAAACAAACCCCCAGCCGCACCGGCTTCGACCCTCGTCCAAGTGGAAACTGTCCAGCAGCCTGCCGAATAATCCGCACGAAGCATGACGTGTCATATCTTTCAATACCTTACCGACATCGGTAAGGTATTTTTATTTTCAGACGGCATTTGAAAATGTTATTGAAAAACATCCTTCCATTCGCCCATTGCCTTTTGCGGCAGGCACTTCCCGAAGGCGGCAATGCGCTGGACGGCACCGCCGGCAACGGACACGACACCCTTTTCCTCGCACAAACCGCAGGCATCCGGGGGAAAGTGTGGGCATTCGATGTCCAGCCCCAAGCCCTGAACAACACCCGATGCCGTCTGAAAGAGGCGGGATGCGGCAATGTGCAACTCATCTTAGACGGACACGAAAACCTGAAACAATATGTTTCAGAACCGCTAAATGCAGCCGTTTTCAATTTCGGCTGGCTGCCCGGAGGCGACAAGAATCTGACCACCGACAAGGAAACCAGCATTCCCGCCCTTTCTGCCGCCTTATCCCTACTGAAAGAAAACGGTATGCTTATTGCCGTCCTCTACCCCGGACACGAAAACGGAAAGCAAGAAGCGGAAGCAGTCGAACAATGGGCAAAAAACCTGCCTCAAGAACAGTTTGCCGTTTTGCGTTACGGCTTTACCAACCGGAAAAACAACCCGCCCTATCTGTTGGCATTTGAAAAGTTACGTCAAAAATAAATGTTTGCGGTAAAATAGACCAGTTCCAACCCTTATTTTGATAAGAGCCGACCATGCAGTATCTGATTGTCAAATACAGCCACCAAATCTTCGTTACCGTTACCATTTTGTTGTTCAACATCCGCTTTTTCCTGCTTTGGAAAAATCCCGAAAAACCCTTGACGGGCTTTTGGAAGGCACTGCCCCACCTCAACGACACGATGCTGCTGTTTACAGGATTGTGGCTGATGAAGATCACCCATTTCTCCCCGTTCAACGCGCCTTGGCTCGGCACAAAAATCCTGCTCCTGCTCGCCTATATCGCATTGGGTATGATGATGATGCGCGCCCGTCCGCGTTCTGCCAAGTTCTACACCGTTTACCTGCTCGCTATGTGCTGTGTCGGCGGTATCGTTTACCTTGCCAAAACCAAAGTCCTGCCTTTCTGAAACACTGCCATGAACAACAGACATTTTGCCGTCATCGCCTTGGGCAGCAACCTTGACAACCCCGCACAACAAATACGCGGCGCATTGGACGCACTGTCGTCCCATCCTGACATCCGGCTTGAACAGGCTTCCTCACTGTATATGACCGCACCCGTCGGTTACGACAATCAGCCTGATTTCATCAATGCCGTCTGCACCGTTTCCACCACCTTGGACGGCATTGCCCTGCTTGCCGAACTCAACCGTATCGAGGCTGATTTCGGACGCGAACGCAGCTTCCGCAACGCGCCGCGCACATTGGATTTGGACATCATCGACTTTGACGGCATCTCCAGCGACGACCCCCGACTCACCCTGCCGCATCCGCGCGCGCACGAACGCAGTTTCGTCATCCGCCCTTTGGCAGAAATCCTCCCTGATTTTGTTTTAGGAAAACACGGAAGGGTTACCGAATTGTCAAAACGGCTGGGCAATCAAGGTATCCGCCTTTTGCCCGAAGAATAATCCGCCACACGGAAATGCCGTCCGAACACCGGTTTCAGACAGCATTTTTCCTTTGCCGCCAATACGCGTGCAAAAAAATCGCCCCTTGGAAAAGGGGCGCAAAAGGAACACAAACCACTACCAAAACTTTAAATCTGCAACACTGCCTGCCGCATACTGTATCCGACAGGATATAAAGCCCTCACTAAATCGTTTCGAGAAATCCAAACTTCTTCATCCCCGACAGAAAACCTGCCTTTCTCCGGCACCAGCTCCAACAAAAACGGTTGAACCGCCGTATGCAGCCTGTCCTTACACCGCCCCAGCTTTCTGGACAACGCGGACAGGGCGCGCCGATAGGCATTATCCTTTCTGTCAAGCTCCCGCGCACTGCCGACCCAGCTCAAGCGGATGCTGCGGCTTTCATCTTCAATCAGCAAAATGCCTGTTTTAACTTCCCCCACCTCGGGCTCGCATGAAAGCGCAATATAATATTTGCCGTCGATGTTGACATACGCCGCCTCATGCACCTGACAATTGCAGCCGGAAGTGGCAAGCAGGGAATAAACAGAATCACGGTGCAGCCTCAAAATATCGGAGGAAATCTGTTTGAAAATACTTTCCGGCATTTTTCCCTCCTTTCGTCTGCTGCGTTGTTTACTGGATTGAATGCATTATACAGACATCTCCCAATCTTGCAAATGATAATTGTTCCTATTTTTTAAAAAGTTTATAACTTATTGATATGTATGTGAATTAATTTTTAAGATTTAAAACCTTTGTCTCAAAAAACACAAAAATGCCGTCTGAAACGTGTTCAGACGGCATTGGCCGCACAGGCAGTCTGTTTAAAATTTCACGCCCTTATGCAGTGCGACGATGCCCGCACTCATATTGTGATAATCCACGCTGTCGAAGCCCGCATCCAGCATCATCTGTTTCAAAGTTTCCTGGTCGGGGTGCATGCGGATGGATTCGGCGAGATACTGGTAGCTGTCCGCATCTTTCGCAATCAGCCTGCCCATGACCGGCAGCAGCTTGAACGAATAGAAATCATACGCGCCTTCGAGCGGCTTGTAGATTTTGGAAAACTCCAACACCAGCAACGTGCCGCCCGGTTTCAAAACACGGTACATCTCTTTCAGCGCGACATCTTTATGCGTCATATTCCGCAAGCCGAACGCCACGGAAACCAAGTTGAAATAATTGTCGGGGAAAGGCAGTTTTTCCGCATCGGCAAGCGATACGGGGAGAATCATACCTTCGTTCAACAGACGGTCGCGTCCGACGGTCAGCATAGAAGAATTAATATCGGTCAGCCAAACTTCGCCCTCTTTGCCGACGCGTTTTGCCCAACCGCGCGACAAATCGCCCGTACCACCCGCAATGTCCAACACTTTATCGCCTTTTTTCAGGTGCGCCGTATGGATGGTAAAGTGTTTCCATACGCGGTGCAGCCCTGCCGACATCACATCATTCATAATGTCGTAGTTTTTGGCGACGGAGTGGAACACTTCCGCCACTTTGCCGGCTTTCTCATCTTCGTTGACCGTGCTGAACCCGAAATGCGTTTTTTGTCCGCCCATATTCTAACCACCTCTCTGATACCGCCCTACGGCATCCCAAACTTAACAATCTGATTGCTTTTCAAAACGCGACGCACCCGCCGCCGCCAATTTGTCCAAATATTCCTGCCACATCGCATCGTATCCGTATGCCAGTCTGTGCAGATACGCCCAATCGTAAAGACCGCTGTCGTGCCCGTCCGAAAAACTGATTTTCAGCGCGTACTGTCCGACAGGCTGCAAATCCGTAATCTGAACATCCGCCTTGCCGGTCTGCAAAACATCCTGTCCCACGCCGTGTCCGCGCACTTCCGCACTCGGAGAATGCACGCGTAAAAATTCGGCGGACAGCTCCTTAGGTTCGTCCCCATAAGTCAAAACCAACACGGTACGGTTTTTCAACAACCGGATTTCAACAGGAATATTATTCAAAAAACACCTCGATTCGGCATACAATATCCGGCAGGCGCATACGTGCCTTTAAACGGCAGGTATTTTAACAGCTTTATCCCGATACCGATATTCAAACCCACATTTCAGACGGCATTGATATGGACAATCTCGCATGGAACGGCATTCCCAACATCCGCACACTTTACAATATTATCGACAAACGCACGCAACCGCTCAACCTGATTATCTGCCTCCCCGATTATAAGATTCCCGATTTTCAAACCGCACAAGATGCTTCAAACGGAGAATGCCGTCTGAAACACCGTTTAGAACAAGCACTGCAGTGCCTACAATTCAACAGCATCAATCTGATCGAACACATCCTGCCCGATGTCCGTTTCTGGCTGGTTCCACCTTCGCGCACCAACCGCCTGCACGAACATTTCCAACATATTTCATGGCAGTCCGAAGCGGCCGCACAAGCAGAAAACACACCCGACAAACCTTGGTTTGCACATCCGTACACGTCCGAACGGCAAAAACCGAAACACATCCTCGTCATCGGTGCAGGCATATCCGGAGCGGCAACCGCCTACATACTGGCAGAATACGGCATATCCGTTACCGTATTGGACGCAGGCAAAGCCGCATCAGCCGCCAGCGGAAACCGTCAAGGGCTGCTTTATGCCAAAATCTCGCCACACGATACCGAACAAACCGAACTTTTGCTCACCGGCTACGGTTACACCAAACGCCTGCTCGAACACATCCTGCCCGACTCCGACACATGGGGCGGAAACGGCATTATCCACCTCAATTACAACCAAGACGAATACCGTCGCAATCACGAATTGGGGTTACAAAAACACCATGCACACCTCTACCGCAGCATCACGTCTGCAGAAGCTGAAAAAATCGCCGGTATCCCGCTCACTGCTCCCTACACCGAACCATCATGCGGCCTCTTCTGGCAGCACGGCGTATGGCTCAATCCGCCCGCATTCATCCACGCCCTCCTAAACCATCCACTGATTGGACTACACGAAGACACACCGTTAATCGACATTTCCCACGACGGAGAGAAGTGGATTGCGACCACGCCAAACGGCATATTTTCCGCCACACACATCATCTATTGCACCGGTGCGCACAGCTCCTACCTGCCTGAAACCAACCTCTCCTCCCTACCCCTCAGGCAAATACGCGGACAAACCGGCCTCACACCATCCACCCCATTTTCCGAACAACTGCGTTGCGCCGTTTCAGGCGAGAGTTACATCAGCCCGTCATGGCACGGGCTGCACTGCTACGGTGCAAGTTTTATTCCCAACAGCAGCCATACCGGATGGAACGACGCCGAAGAAACCTCAAACCGCCAAGCATTGGCACATCTTGAGCCCTCCCTTGCCGAATCATTGTTTACTACCAACCCAAACCCTCAAAAATACCAAGGGCACGCCGCCATGCGCTGCGACAACCCCGACCATCTCCCCATCGTCGGCGCACTCGGCGACATTGCCGCCATGCAACAAACTTACGCCAAACTTGCGCTGGACAAAAACTACCGCATCGACGCCCCATGCCCATATCTGCCTAATGCCTACGTCAACACCGCGCACGGCACCCGCGGACTCGCCACCGCCCCCATCTGCGCCGCCGCCGTTGCAGCCGAAATCCTAGGCTTGCCCCATCCCTTTTCACAACGCCTGCGCCACGCCCTACACCCCAACCGCACCGTTATCCGCGCCATCGTCAGAAGGCAAAACCTGACTCCTTAAACCTTTGCCGCATTCTCTTTGAAACTCTAAGCTAATATTCATATCTTAAGATAAGGTCTCAATGCTGCGACATATACACAACCTAAAACTTTTATCACTTTCCCACACCGAGATTTCTATAACCATGTAAAAAGATTTTAAAAAATCAGTGAGTATGCGAAAAATCAGTCAATACAACATATGATATACCCACTAAATTATTCTCTACTCCATTCTGTCCGACCGACCCTCAGATTTGCACATCTATCGGCGTGCCGCCCACGGCCGCTCCCGTCAGTGATGCAATCACCCCGCTCTTTCATTTGATTTCTTCTTTGATATGTTCCGGCAGCAGGTTGGCATTGAACTCGCCTGTTGCGGATCGATTGCGGTTTTACCATCGTTATACTGTTGACCAAGATGTTCCGCTGCCTTTTCAGCTGCAACTGCTGCCAAGCCGCCGGTAGCAAAATTACCACCGTTGACGCGGGCAACCGCTGCACCTAAAAGGAAATGTCCGATTGCCCGGGCGGTTTCGTTTTTGTTTTCTCCGTGGCCGAATGTTCTGCCTACTGCTTCGGAGGCATAGGGCGCAGCGGCATTACTGACTTGGTGACGTTAAACAAAGGCCGTCTGAAACATTTTTTCTGTTTTCAGACGGCCTCTTAGCTCAAACCTTGAGAACCGCATGCGTGCGTTCCGCACACATGCTACTTGTTGAGTTTAAGTTAGGGGCTGTCCTAGATAACTAGGGAAATTCAAATTAAGTTAGAATTATCCCTATGAGAAAAAGTCGTCTAAGCCGGTATAAACAAAATAAACTCATTGGGCTATTTGTCGCAGGTGTAACTGCAAGAACAGCAGCAGAGTTAGTAGGCGTTAATAAAAATACCGCAGCCCATTATTTTCATCGTTTACGATTACTTATTTATCAAAACAGTCCGCATTTGGAAATGTTTGATGGCGAAGCAGAAGCAGATGAAAGTTATTTTGGCGGGCAACGCAAAGGCAAACGCAGTGCTGCCGGTAAAGTCGCCGTATTCGGTCTTTTGAAGCGAAATGGTAAGAAAAGTAATGCGCCCCTCTGATAGGACGCAATATATAAGGTTTATACAGTTGCTGTACCGAATACTCAAACCGCTACTTTATTTCCTATTATCCGTGAACAGGTGAAACCTGACGGCATTGTTTATACGGATTGTTATCGTAGCTATGATGTATTGGATGTGGGCGAATTTAGCCATTTTAGCTTCGCTGAAACTTCGTTTTCGTATCAATCACAGCACACATTTTGCCGAACGACAAAACCATATCGATGGAATTGAGAACTTTTGGAACCGGGCAAAACGTCATTTACGCAAGTTTAACGGCATTCCCAAAGGGCATTTTGAGCTGTATTTAAAGGAGTGCGAACGGCGTTTTAACAACAGTGAGATAAAAGTTCAAATTTCCATTTTAAAACAATTAGTAAAATCGGGTTTATCCTAGTTATCTAGGACAGACCCATAATTATTGCGTGATTTCACATTGTTTCGGCTTGAAGCACATGGTTTTGTAATCATTTACAGGCAGGTCGCTTGGATTCCTGTTCGGGCGGTTTGCTGTTTA
>NZ_CATQFT010000052.1:0-1830 GCF_958267405.1 Neisseria maigaei
AGAATTGGCAAAGTCCGGGGGGGGGGGGAATATATTGCGCGCACCGATGCCGACGATATTGCCGCCCCCGATTGGATTGAGAAAATCGTGGGCGAGATGGAAAAAGACCGCAGCATCATTGCGATGGGTGCGTGGCTGGAAGTTTTGTCGGAAGAAAAGGACGGCAACCGGCTGGCGCGGCATCACAGGCACGGTGCAATTTGGGACAAACCGACTCGGCATGAAGACATTGTCGCCTTTTTCCCTTTCGGCAACCCTATACACAACAACACGATGATTATGCGGCGCAGCGTCATTGACGGCGGTTTGCGTTACAACACCGAGCGGGATTGGGCGGAAGATTACCAATTTTGGTACGATGTCAGCAAATTGGGCAGGCTGGCTTATTATCCCGAAGCCTTGGTCAAATACCGCCTTCACGCCAATCAGGTTTCATCCAAACACAGCATCCGCCAACACGAAATCGCGCAAGGCATCCAAAAAACCGCCAGAAACGATTTCTTGCAGTCTATGGGTTTTAAAACCCGGTTCGACAGCCTTGAATACCGTCAAACAAAAGCAGTGGCGTATGAATTGCTGGGGAAGGACTTGTCGGAAGAAGATTTTGAACGCGTCCGCCGGTTTTTGTACCAATGCTTCAAACGGACGGACACGCCGCCCGCCGGTGCGTGGCTGGATTTTGCGGCAGACGGCAGGATGCGGCGGCTGTTTACCTTGAGGCAATACTTCAGCATTTTGCACCGGCTGATTAAAAACCGCCGGCAGGCGCGGTCGGATTCGGCAGGGAAAGAACAGGAGATTTAATGCAAAACCACGTTATCAGCTTGGCTTCCGCCGCAGAACGCAGGGCGCACATTGCCGAAACCTTCGGCAGTCGCGGCATCCCGTTTCAGTTTTTCGACGCACTGATGCCGTCTGAAAGGCTGGAACAGGCGATGGCGGAACTCGTCCCCGGCTTGTCGGCTCACCCCTATTTGAGCAGTGTGGAAAAAGCCTGCTTTATGAGCCACGCCGTATTGTGGAAACAGGCACTGGACGAAAGCTTACCGTATATCGCTGTATTTGAAGACGACGTTTTACTCGGCGAAGGCGCGGAGCAGTTCCTTGCCGAAGACGCTTGGCTAAAAGAACGCTTTGATCCCGATTCCGCCTTTATCGTCCGCTTGGAAACGATGTTTATGCACGTCCTGACCTCTCCCTCCGGCGTGGCGGATTACTGCGGGCGCGCCTTTCCGCTGTTGGAAAGCGAACACTGGGGGACGGCGGGCTATATCATTTCCAAAAAAGCGATGCGGTTTTTCTTGGACAGGTTTGCCGCCCTGCCGTCTGAAGGGCTGCACCCCGTCGATTGGATGATGTTCGGCAACCCTGACGACAGGGAAGGAATGCCGGTTTGCCAGCTCAATCCCGCCTTGTGCGCCCAAGAGCTGCATTATGCCAAGTTTCACGACCAAAACAGCGCATTGGGCAGCCTGATCGAACACGACCGCTGCCTGAACCGCAAACAGCAAAGGCGCGATTCCCCCGCCAACACATTCAAACACCGCCTGATCCGCGCCTTGACCAAAATCAGCAGGGAAAGGGAAAAACGCCGGCAAAGGCGCGAACAGTTAATCGGCAAAATTATTGTGCCTTTCCAATAAAAGGAGGAGAGATGGACATCGTATTTGCGGCAGACGACAACTATGCCGCATACCTTTGCGTTGCGGCAAAAAGCGTGGAAGCGGCCCATCCCGATACGGAAATCAGGTTCCACGTCCTCGATGCCGGTATCAGTGAGGCAAACCGGGCGGCGGTTGCCGCCAATTTGCGGGGGGGGGGGGGGAATAT
>NZ_CATQFT010000053.1:0-84152 GCF_958267405.1 Neisseria maigaei
TGATTATTGATTTTTCGCGAAACCATTTGATCATATGACAAGATGTGTATCCACCTTAACTTAATGATTTTTACCAAAATCATTAGGGGATTCATCAGTACCGAGTACCTGTTCTTTGTTCAAAGTTTCCGACGTTTTGACGATTTTGCCCAAACCGGTCGCCTCTTTCGATCGCCGTCCCACTTTGGCGGCACGGACAGTAACCTCTTTCAAGGATTGGGTCTGCGCGGCATCAGGTGTCGCTCCCCCCGCTTGGGCGGCATAAGCCGGAAAAGCGGTTGCAATGGCCAAGGCCGTCAAAGTCAGCGGAAAACCGTGTTTCTTATTCATTTTTCCACCTCTTTATTATCTTTCTTCGCACCGAATACCACGCCGAATTGGGGTTTAGCTTCAGGTTTTAACGGTTCACCAACACCAGCTTCATTTTCAACTTCAGCTTCAGCTTCATTTTCAGTATCTTCAGTTATATCAAGAGATTTCCCATCATTATTGAAAATAGTACCGCCCAATTCCGCCGCCTGTGGGCCGTAAAAGCCGCCCGTTACAAGAAGATTATTGGCTTTGAAACTTTGAGGATTAGTCGAATCATTTCCCGAAAGATTGATGCCGTTCTCCCGAGTGCGCGCTGTCGCGTAGAAACCGTTGCCCTCAATCTTGCCTTTTTCAATATAGAAAGCAGCTTCTACACCGTTTTTCTCCGTCAGCGTTCCGGAAATCGATTTCTCGCCGAAATCAACGTCAAATTCTGCTTTTGCCGCTTTATCCGCCTTATTATCCCATTGAATGGGTTTGCTGATACGCGCTTCCCAAGTGCCGGTATAATGCGCCGTTCCGTTTTTTGGAATGTCGGCTTCCACCGTGCGGATACCTTTCAGGAAAAGGTCGATGTCCCTGCCTTTAGGGGCTTCCGGAGCGGGCGAGATGCCGTCTGAACCGCCACCGCCGCCTTCTTCCGGCGATTCTTCTTCGGGTTCTTCAGGTTCTTCAGCTTCGTCTTCTTCGCCGCCTTCGTTTTCTGCGGCTTCGTCTTCCGCACTTCCTCCTTCATCGCCGATTTCGTCTTCGCCTCCTTCGCTGCCTTCTGCGGCTTCATCTTCCGTGCCTTCTTCGTCGTTACCAACGCCTGTATCCTCTTCATCCTTCCCTTTATCTTCCGCCTTTGGTTTACTTGCCGGGCGGTCGGTTTTTATCCGTCCGAGTTTCACATAGGTCAGAAAATCGCAACAAGCACGGACGGTCATTTTCCTGCCGTCGGCAAGATCGATGGTTTTCTCTTGGCTAACCAAAGGAATTTCACGCCCTTCGACAAGAAGTTTGTCGGGATGACCAAGATCGGGCATAGAGGAAATGGCAAACTGGCGGGCATTTTTATCACTTGCCTCGTCAACGGAAATTTTTAGAGAATCCAAGATTTTGGTGTGTTTTCCAGACGGCATAGCAGGATTTGTATCTGATGCGTTTGATGCGTCTGTTTTTTGTTTGCCTGCGAACACGCCGAATACGCTTTTGTCGTTGCTGATAAACCGTCCGGCAAGCTCTTCTCCGTTATCGCCGAAAAAACCGCCCTCAAGCCGCTGATCGGCATCGGCATGGAAAAACAAATGCTCTTTATTGGCATGGTTTTTCGCTAAATCAGGATTGACCCTGGCACTGCCGGTAAAGCGGTTGCCGTCCAATGTTGCGGTAATGTTGTAAATGGTCAGTGGTTTCTTTTCATCGGTTTTCTTTTGCACATACTGATTTTTAATTAATTGACCCGTCAAAGTTTTCTTATCGAAATCAACCGTATATTCGGCAGGATGCCTTTCTCGGTCATCGGCAGTCGCAGCATAAGAAGTCGCTCCGACATTTTGACCGTAATAAGTGCGATAACCCAAATCTTCGCTAGGATCTCCTGCTTTTCCTGTCCGATGACGTATGGCATCGGTCATATATTGCCAGTTGCCGGAATATTGCACCGTTCCCGCGCTCGGTAAAGATTGGGAAGGATGTTCTCCGGAATAATATACAAAACCGTCATAACCTAAGCGGTTGGAAAACTGCTTGCGATCTGAAGTCCACTTAATTTCATCTTTTCCCTTTGCATATACATAACCTGCATCTACAAATTTATAACCATATTTTTTATTTTCCTTTTCTGATGTCCTAATTTCTACATCGGGATCACGTTTATGAATTTCGCTTTTAAGTTGTTGAAGTTTATTTTCTTTTGAACCGTATAAAAACAGAACATCACCTTCTTTAAACGACAGCTTTTCTTCTGCTTGTTTGCTATCGGGAATTTCCGTGCCATCTTCACGATGAAAAGCAATATTCCGCCTTAGCAGCCGCATTGCCGCACCGACGGCGGGTTGATTGACCGGCGTGGTTTCTATAGAAGGTTTGGCAGGGGGCGGAGTGGGAACGTCCTCAGGTTTGGACGGTTTGGAATCTGACGGGGTTTGCGCGGTCGGCGTTGGTTTGGCAACAGGCTGCACGCCGAAATTGCCGCCACAGGCTGCCAGTATCAACGGCAGCAAGGCAATGCTGAAATAATTCAGTTTACGCATCTCTACTTCACTTATAAGTTGATAATAAGTGTCATTATACTTATATATGGATATAATATAAATTATTTTTTAGGCTGTGTTTTAATATAGTGTTGATAGGCGTACTTGGCTTTAAGGTATTCAACAGGATAGGTTTATTCCTAACCGGAAAATAATTGTCTTTTCCCTTGCAAAGAATTGAAATCAACAGATTACTAAAACACAGCCTTTTTTTATTAAAAAATGCCGTCTGAAACCAAGTTCAGACGGCATTTTTGCCCAGCTCCGACAGGGTTTGAAACCGCCGGCGAATCAGATTGTCCTTTAAGGGTTTACAAACCCAGCTCGCGCAGGAAGCGGATGTCGTCCGCCCAACCGGATTTGACTTTGACCCAGACCTTCAAAAATACTTTGGTATCAAACAGTTTTTCCATATCCAACCGCGCCTCGGTGGAAATCTTCTTCAAACGTTCTCCGCCTTTACCGATTAAAATTGCCTTTTGGCTTTCCTTATCGACCAAAACGGCGATATAGATGCGGTTCAAACCGTCTTCCTCTTCAAACTGCTCCACCTCGACATTCATCGCATAAGGCAGCTCCTCGCCCAAATAGCGGAACAATTTTTCACGCACGATTTCCATCGCTAAAAAACGCGCCGATTTGTCCGTAACCATGTCTTCGGGATACATCGGCACGCTTTCAGGCAGATACGGCTTAATCAGCTCCAACAGGTTGGCAATCCGCAATCCGTGTTTCGCGCTGACCGCCTCCGCCGCCGAAAATTCAAATTCGGCGCGCACTTGGGCAACAAACGCCTCCAGCGCGTAACGGTCTTTCGCCTTATCCTTGTCGATTTTGTTGACCACTAAAATGACCGGCGTGTGCTTGGGCAGTTGTTTCAACACGACGCGGTCGGCATCGGTAAAACGCATCGCTTCCACGACGAAAACCACGGCATCCACACCGCCGAGCGCTTCGGTAACGTTTTGATTCAGCCTGTCGTTGAGCGCGTTGCGGTGGTCGGTTTGAAAGCCCGGCGTATCGACAAACACGAACTGCGCGGTATCGTCGGTATAAATCCCCGTTACGCGGTTGCGCGTCGTCTGCGCCTTTTTGCTGGTAATACTGATTTTCTGACCGATCAGATGATTCATCAGCGTTGATTTGCCGACATTCGGACGGCCGACAATCGCTACGAAGCCGCAACGGTATCCGTCGGCGGCACGTTCCCCTGCAAGGAAGGTTTCAATATCCATATTCGCTTTCATATCCACATTTCAGACGGCATATTCACGCGCCGCCTCATTTCTTTTTCTTCTTCAGCGGCAGTTTCTCTTCCAGCCATTTCAAAGCCTCTTTCGCCGCCTCCTGTTCCGCCGCCTTGCGGCTCGTCCCTTTGGCACGGCACACGAAACCCAGTTCGCCCAAATCGCAGGAAATCACAAACATACTGTCGTTGGCATGGCCGATTTGCTCTTCGATACGGTATTTCGGCAAGGCGAAACGGCGCGCCTGCAACGCCTCCTGCAAAGCAGTTTTGCCGTCTTTTGCCTGATTTTGGAAATCGGCTCGCCGGACGCGATCGGCAAACAGATGGCGCACCACCTTTTCCGCCGTGTTGAAATCGGCATCGAAGCTGACCGCCGCAAACATCGCCTCCATCGCGTCCGCCAGTATCGAAGGCCGTCTGAAGCCGCCGCTCTTCAACTCGCCCGCCCCCAAGTACAGGCCGTCGCCGACATTCATTTCCGCCGCCATTTCCGCCAGCACGCCCTCATTGACCAGACTCGCCCGCAACCGCGACAACTCGCCCTCGGTCAACTTCGGAAACGCGTCAAACAGCATCCGCGCCACCGTATAATTCAAAATCGAATCGCCGACAAACTCAAACCGTTCGTTGTGCTTCGCATGATGGCTCCTGTGCGTCAAAGCCTGCTGCAAAAGCGAAATATCGCGGAACGCGTAGCCCAGTCTCTTCTGTATCGCCGCGTGTGCCTGCTGTTTCAAAACATCGTCTTTCATTACCGTCTTCCGCAAAAAACAGCCCGAATGCGTTTCCATACTTCAAAAATACAGAAACACCTTAAGGCTGCAAACGGCGCACATTGTACCACCAAACCGCCGCCGTCTGCCGACAACGCAAGAATCGTGGTAAAATCCGTAAGTTTTCCCCCAACGTATTCCCGCAATGAACGCATTTGCACAAGCGCTTTCCTCGGCACTCGACCGCTGCATCGCCACCAACACCGTCGCCAAACAAAACCGACCCGTCGGCTTCCTCTACCGCGAAGCCCCCGTTTTTGAAAACGACAGCGGCTGGCGTTTCTTCAGCGGCGACGAGACCGACGAATACACCGACGATCCGGACAACTTCAGCATCGTCAGCCTCGCCGACATCACCAAAACCAACCCTGAAACCGCCGCACTGCTTTCCCAACCCGAAGGCAGCGCGTGGGAGCTTGCCGAAGACGGCACATTCCAAACCGTTGCCGACTGGCAGCCGCAAGACTGAAGCCTTCAGACGGCATTCCGAAACCCCGAATACCAAAGGACACCCAATGAACACCATCGCCCCCAACCTCGACGGCAAACACCTCCGCATCGGCATCGTACAGGCACGTTTCACCAACGAGATCGGCAGCGAAATGCTCAAAGTCTGCTGCCGCACCCTCCAAGAATTGGGCGTGGCAGACGAAAACATCACCGTCGCCACCGTACCCGGCGCGCTTGAAATCCCCATCGCGCTGATGAACTTTGCCTCTTCCGAAAAATTTGACGCACTGATTGCCATCGGCGTCGTCATCCGTGGCGAAACCTACCATTTCGAGCTGGTTTCCAACGAATCCGGAGCAGGGGTCAGCCGCGTCGCACTCGACTACAACATCCCGATTGCCAATGCCGTCCTGACCACCGAAAACGACGCGCAGGCAATCGAACGGATTGAAGAAAAAGCCTCGGATGCCGCCAAAGTCGCCGTAGAATGCGCCAACCTCGTCAACCTCCTGCTCGAAGAACAGTTTGAAGACGAAGAATAACAAACAGGGCGTACACCGATGCGCCCTTTCCGTTTCAGACGGCATACCGTGCCGCCCAACCCTTTCAAGGAAAAATCATGAAAACAGCCCGCCGCCGTTCCCGCGAGCTTGCCGTACAAGCCGTTTACCAATCCCTTATCAACCGCACCGCAGCACCCGAGATTGCTAAAAACATCCGCGAAATATCCGACTTTGCCAAAGCGGACGAAGAATTGTTCAACAAACTCTTCTTCGGCACGCAAACCAATGCGGCAGAGTACATCCGACAAATCCGACCGCTGCTCGACCGCGACGAAAAAGACCTCAACCCCATCGAACGCGCCGTCCTGCTGACCGCCTGCCACGAGCTGTCCGCCATGCCCGAAACACCCTACCCCGTCATTATCAACGAAGCCATCGAAGTTACCAAAACATTCGGCGGTACGGACGGGCACAAATTCGTCAACGGCATCCTCGACAAACTCGCCGCCCAAATCCGCCCCGACGAGCCCAAACGCCGTTGATGCATCACAAATTTAAAGAAAGTTCTATGTCCTTATTTCTGCTTTCTTTGTTTCGTCATTCCCACGCAGGTGGGAATTTGGTTTTTTGAATTTTGGGTATTTCAAATAAATTCTGAAACTTCAATCTCGTCATTCTCGCGCAGGCGGGAATCCGGTTTTTTGAGTTTCTGCCATTTTTGATAAACTCTGGTCGCATCGAATTTCCGGATTCCTGCCTTCGTGGGAATGGCGAAATTTGAAAATTGTGGGAATTTATCGGAAATAACCGAAAAAACGCCGTTGACGTATCAAGCAGTCAGCAACACAAATGCCGTCTGAAAAACCTTTCAGACGGCATTTTGTTTCCAGCCCCATCAATACTGTACAGTCCAGCCTATCTCGCCGCCCGCGCGCATCGGGACGAGTTCGCCGTCGCCGTAAGGGATGCTTGCGGGGACGGTTTGGCTTTGTTTGACGAGGGTAATCGTGTCGGTGTTTTCGGGAATGCCGTAGAACCTTGCGCCGTTTTTCGAGGCGAAGGCTTCGAGTTTGTCCAACGCGCCTGCTTTTTCAAACACTTCGGCGTAAAGCTCGATGGCGGTCATGGCGCTGAACATGCCGGCACAGCCGCAGGCGTTTTCTTTGGCGGATTTGGCGTGCGGCGCAGAGTCGGTGCCGAGGAAGAATTTGTGCGCCTTCTCGCCGGTAACGGCGGCGACCAATGCCTGACGGTGGGTTTCGCGTTTGAGTACGGGCAGGCAGAAATGATGGGGGCGCACGCCGCCGACCAAGAGATCGTTGCGGTTGAGCAAGAGGTGTTGCGGGGTCACGGAGGCGGCAACGTTGTCGCCTGCTTCCAAAACCAGGCGAGCGGCTTCGGCGGTGGTGATGTGTTCGAACACGACTTTGAGATTCGGCACTTGCGCCAAAACGGGTTTCATCACGCGCTCGATAAAGGCGGCTTCGCGGTCGAAAATGTCGATTTCGGGGTCGGTTACTTCGCCGTGAACGAGGAACAGGATGCCCTGTTTTGCCATTTCTTCCAACACGGGAATGAGTTTGAACAGGTCGGTTACGCCGGAATCGGAATTGGTCGTTGCGCCTGCGGGGTAGAGTTTGAAGGCGACGATGCCGGCGGCTTTGGCTTCGCGCACAAGCTCGGGCGTAGCTTGGTCGGTCAGGTAAAGCGTCATCAACGGCTCAAACGCGCTGCCTTCCGGCAATGCCGCCATGATGCGCGCTTTGTAGGCAAGCGCGTCGGTAACGCTGACGACGGGCGGCTTGAGGTTGGGCATGATGACGGCGCGCCCCATCTGGCGGGCGGTATAGGGGGCAACGGCTTTGAGCGCGTCGCCGTCGCGCAGGTGCAGGTGCATATCGTCGGGGCGGATGATGGTCAGGGTTTGCATGGTTGTTCCTTTTTAGATTTTTGGTTTCCAGACGGCATGCCGACTTTATGCCGTCTGAAGTCAGGGGAGAATTAGGGGTTTCCCGTTGTGGGAACGGTGCGTCAGGTTCAATACTGCCTGCACGGGTAAATCCGGGGAATCGGCGGTTTGTGCGGTCAATACGGTTTCTTCAGGGCTGCCCGCTTCCCGCCAGGCATAGCTGACTTGGCGGATTTCAAACGGTGCCTGCACCGACTGTTCTGCCCTTAATTCCAAATTTTTATTTTGCGGCGGATGTCGGACAAGTCCGTCAAAATGTTCCAAAAGTGCGGCACTGTCTGCCCGCTCGGCTTTCACACTGCAACTGTCGCGCGTCAGACTCAAATAATATAGTGGATTAAATTTAAATCAGGACAAGGCGACGAAGCCGCAGACAGTACAAATAGTACGGCAAGGCGAGGCAACGCCGTACTGGTTTAAATTTAATCCACTATAAATGCCGCCATCGCGTTCAAGCGTCCACAACGCCTGTACATCGAATTCCGCAACAGCTGGCGGCAGACGGGACAGGTCTTCCTTTCCGACAGGGACAAAATGTCCGACAGCGGCAAACTTGGAAACCGGTTCGAAACTACCTTGAGTCAGGACGCAGGCACTCCGAAACAAATCGACGGCTACGCGTGCGAAATCCTGATGCCGTACACCGGATTGCTGGTTTTGGGCATTACACGCAGCAAGCACAAATGCCGACAGTAATAACATCAATCGAGACATCCGCATTTCAGACGGCATTTATTTGTGTTGGACGACCAGCGTGAACACGCCGTCCTGCTCCGAAGCATCCAGCAGCACATGACCGGTTTGGCGGCAAAAAGCCTCAAAATCCCCCGGTGCGCCGCCGTCGGTTGCCAGAACGGTCAACACGTCGCCCTGCTGCATTTGCGCCAAAGCCTTTTTAGCCCGCAAAATAGGCAAAGGGCATTTCAGCCCGATAACGTCCAAAGTTTCGCTGTTCATGTTCCGATACCGGTTAAAAGTTTAAATAAAGCCGAATTATACCCCACTTGCTTGCAGCCCTCCCTAGCAACCCATAAAATAAAGCCGTTTTCAACTTGGAGAAATCTATGCGCCGCGCCATCCTTCTGATTCTGACCCTGACTGCCGGCACGTCCCTTGCCACCAGCTTCAGCCAAAAAGACACGCCGATCAACACCCGCTACCGCGAAACGCCCGAAGAAGCCGCCGCCCGCGAATTTAAAGAACATACCGCCGAACTGCCGCCGCTGCCCGATGCGCACTCGGACGGCTGGTTTGACATTTATGTGGATGAAAATTACGGCAAACAGCCGAAAATCCTGCTCGACAGCCTGCAAATTATGCCCGCACCCGACACCAGCATCCGCTATATCCTCAATATCCGCTCCGACAAAGGCTACGACAACCTGACTGCCGAAGGCATATTCTGCGCCCGCTCCTCCATCGGGTTCGGTAACGGCAAACTTTCCTCCTACAAAATGTTCGGCTACGGGGACACGGTCAACCGCCGCTGGATACAGCCCCGAAACGCCGAATGGAAACCGATAGGCGGTGCATTAAGCCGCAACGACGCACTGCGCGCCGTCCTATATCAGGCATTCTGCGAGGGCGGCGTACCCACCGACACGCAAGGTTTGGTACAACGCCTGAAAGAACGTGCCGGACGCTATGCCCCATCAATGAAGCCGCACGACAAATAACCAGACACAAAAATGCCGTCTGAAACATCGGTTTCAGACGGCATTCGATTCATCAGCCATCAGGCGGCGGAAACTTTGTCCTGACGGCACAACAGCGTAATCAAATCACTGATGCGCCGCTTCATATCGCGGCGGTCGACAATCTGGTCGATTGCGCCTTTTTCCAGCAGGAACTCGGCACGCTGGAAGCCTTCCGGCAGCGTTTCGCGCACCGTCTGCTCAATCACGCGCGGACCGGCAAAACCGATCAGCGCGTTCGGTTCGGCAAGCACGACATCGCCCAAAAATGCAAAGCTGGCAGATACGCCGCCCATAGTCGGATCGGTCAATACTGATATAAACGGCAGGCGTTTTTCCGTCAACAAGTGCAGCGCGGCACTGGTTTTCGTCATCTGCATCAATGAGTTCACACCCTCCTGCATACGCGCACCGCCGGAAGCCGCCACACAGACGAACGGACAATTGTCGGCAACCGCACGGCGGACACCCTGTACGAAACGCTCGCCCACAACCGAACCCATCGAACCGCCGATAAAGCGGAATTCAAACGCGGCAACGACGACGGGCAGACCGTTCATCATCCCCTTCATCACCACCAGCGCGTCATCTTCCCCGGTCAGCTTGCGTGCCGCCCCCAAACGGTCGGGATATTTTTTACTGTCTTTAAATTTCAAAGGATCGGTCGGTTTGACATTACCCGCAACTTCCTCCCTGCCTTCCTCATCCAAAAGCAGGCTCAAACGCTGGCGCGCCGATAACGGGTTGTGGTGGTTGCATTTCGGGCAGACCTGATTGTTCTGCTGCAACTCGGTCGAATAGATGGTTGCCGAACAAGACGGGCATTTGTGCCACAAACCCTCGGGAACATTGGAAGAACCGTCTTTACCACGATTCTTGATTTTGGGTGGCAGGATTTTATCTAACCAGCTCATGGACAACTCCTAAAACATTTAGAATGCACGACAGAATCAGCGCACGGCATCCTTCAACTCTTTGACCAAAGCACCGACGGCCGCAGCCTCGTTGCCCGCATTGTTTTCAATCTCTTTCACAATCCGGCTGCCGACAATGACCGCATCGGCAACCCGGCCGATTTTGCGCGCGCTTTCGGCATTGCCGATGCCGAAGCCGACACCGATGGGAATATCGATATACTGACGCAAATACTCTATTTTACGCGAAACCTCATCCGTATCCAAACTTGCCGCGCCCGTTACGCCCTTGAGAGAAACATAATAGACAAATCCGCCTGCCAGCTCGGCAATGGTTTTAATACGGTCTTCCGTCGTCGTCGGCGCAATCAGGAAAATACAGTCGACCCCGTTGCCCTTCAGCTCGCGATAGAGCGAATCGATGGTTTCAATGGGGGAATCCACCGTCAACACACCATCCACCCCCGCCTTTGCGGCTTCCTGAGCAAACTCCCGATAACCCATCTTATGTATGGGGTTCAAATATCCCATCAAAACAACCGGCGTTTGCGTGTCGGTTTCACGAAACTTTCCGACGACATCCAAGACATCGCGCAGCGAAACCCCGTTTGCCAACGCACGTTCCGCCGCACGCTGAATAGTCGGACCGTCCGCCATCGGATCGGAAAAAGGCACACCCAACTCTAAAATATCCGCACCATTTTCCACCATACTGTGCATTATTGCCAAAGTCGCCCCAATGTCCGGGTCTCCAACCGTAATATAAGGAATCAATGCCTGCTTATTACCCAATGCGGCAAAAGTCTGTTGGATTCTACTCATTTCTCTTACACTCCCAATACCGGCGAGGCTCCGGCAAACAATCGATAAATCTTTTTAAGTATAACATCTGACGCGCAGATAGGCGAATAGGCATACCACTCCGATTGTGCGACAGATTGCCGTAACCTTCTCACCGGAAACGGGCCGTTTTCCAACTGACGGTTTTTATAAACCAATACCAAACAAACCATCAGGGCAATCCGCAAAAGGAGAAAGGTATTGGGCTGATTGGTCAGCCGTAAAAAATCTTGAATGCGCAACCATGCATATAGACTGCCACACCCTTAAATAGCTTAGTTTGAAATTAAAAAAACCGGATTCCATATATTGCATGGAATCCGGTTTCATCAAATATCCGAACAGGCTTTATCACAATATCGTAGATATTGTAAATAATTCAGAATGTTGCGCCAGACTGATTAGCCATGTAATCGACTGCGGCCTTCACTTCATCATCACTCAAACCGGCATTGCCGCCCTTGGCAGGCATCGCATTAAAACCTTCGATTGCATGTTTGTGCAAGGTTTCCTTGCCTTTTGCGATACGTGGTGCCCAATCGTTTTTTTTACCCACTGCAGGTGCTCCGGGAATGGTGCCGCCATGACACATTTTACAGCTAGCCTCAAATACTTTCTGACCATCGACAGCAACGGAAGCTTCTGCTTTTGCTTCCGGTTTAGCTTCCGCCGCAGGTGCCTTCACCTTCTCCTCAGGTTTGGCTTCGGCTGAAGCCGCTTCTGCAGACGGAGCAGCCTCCTGTGCGGCCGCCTGAACCGAAGATGCCTCGGTCTGAACTTCAGAAGCAACGGCTGGAGCCGCCTCTTGCGCCTCTTGTTTGCTTTCTTGCGAACAAGCTGCCAAACCTGCCGCCATCATTAAAGTAATCAGTAGTTTGTTCATATTGTGTCTTTCTAGAATTTTATCTTTAGATTACCGCTTTATCCAAACGGTTGGGGAATTCTAACATATGATTCCAATAATCTAGTTCTTTATAATTAGAGTTTTTAGCATAAGTCATATTTGGTGCAAAAAATATGGCTGATAACCATAATCAAACACTTTCACAAAAAATATATCTCATTGTTTTAAAATTACAATCCATATATCTAAATACCTTCAACAAAGTCATCCTATCTGAAAACCGATAAAGCCCGTCTTTTAGCTTTGCATTTTTAAACCAATTCGCCGTATTAGGAATAATAACTTTAGTCATTATGGTAAGTTGCCATTCAAAATTACCACACACTATCATAATGACTTATTGATAAAAGTTTTTATAGGATTATATTTATGGCGTAAATTACACAAAACAAAATGAATATAATTCAATGATTCTTAATGTATGTTCAGTTTTTACGCAAAAAATAACGCCCCATTTCGGGGCGTTTGTATTCTGTGGCGGAGTAAGAGGGATTCGAACCCTCGATGCAGGTTGACCCCACATGCTTCCTTAGCAGGGAAGTGCCTTCAGCCTCTCAGCCATTACTCCTAAGGAAGCCGTAACTATAATCAACTTTTCCGATACCGTCAAGGAGAAACAGAAAACAAATATTAATCTTTTGAAATAAAATAAGATTTACCCTGATTATACCCAATCAGGCACTTCTTTTCTTCCTGAATGGAAATATTCCTGACCGCCACGTCCTCAAGCAAAATGCTTTTGTGCATCCTGTTTGATTTCCTGAAACCACGCGTCTTCAGGAAAACGTGCAAGTGCCGCATCCAATGTTGACAGCAGGTTTTGCGACAGGGCTTTGGTCAGGTATTCCTCCTCGTTGGCTTCTGCCGCTTTATCGGGCTGTTGTGCCAAACCGTCGGCACGGGCTTTGTGTCCGTGTGCCAAATAGTTGAGAGCGGTAATTTTTTGCGCCCAAAGCTGCGGTATGTCGGGATTGTCTTCAATCATGACGGAAAGGATGGATACGGCGGTCGCCAGCCTGCCGCCGTTCATTCTAAGGTCGAGGGAACGGTTTGGCGGCAGGGTGCTGAGTGTTTCTGCCATTCTGAACCAAAATTCGCCGCTGGCTTCATCAGGTGCGTTCAATTTGAGCATTTCATAGTGAACCTCCTGATCGTCGTTTTGCACAAGACCCCATACTTCGGCAAGGATTTTCTGTTCTTCACGGCTCAGGTGCTGCCATTGTCCGGCTTGCTGCTGCATATTGTTTTCCTTTGCGAATGTGTTATGCCGTCTGAAATACGGCGCGGACCCTGTCCAAATCTTCCTGCGTATCCACACCGGCTGCGGGGGCTTGTTTGGCGGTTTCGACGGCAATCGGATAGCCGTGCCACAGGACGCGCAGTTGTTCCAGCGATTCGATGGTTTCCAGCGGCGAGACGCTCATTTCGGCGTAGCGTTGCAGAAAACCGGCACGGTAGGCGTAAATACCGATATGGCGCAGGACAGCGGTTTCGGCGGGCAATTCGCGTTTTTCGGCACGCATGGCATCGCGCGGATAGGGAATCGGGGCGCGGCTGAAGTAGATGGCGTTGCGGTTTTTGTCGAGGACAACTTTGACGGCGTTGGGATTCATCAATTCGTCGAAATCGTGCAATTCGTGGGCAGCGGTCGCCATTTGGACGTTGTTTTCCACTAAAACTTCGGCGGTGCGGTCGATGAGTTCGGGGGCAATCAGCGGCTCGTCGCCCTGTACGTTGACAACGACCAGATGTTGCGGCAGCTTCAGCGCGGCGGCGGCTTCGGCAAGGCGCGTCGTGCCGCTTTCGTGCCGGTTTGAAGTCATGACGACTTCGATACCGTGCGCCTGACAGGCTGTCTGAATGTCGGGATGATCGGTGGCGACGACGACGCGCGCGGCTTTACTTTTTGCCGCCTGTTCGGCAACGCGCACGACCATCGGTTTGCCGTGGATGTCCGCCAAGGCTTTTCCGGGCAGGCGCGATGAATCCAGCCGCGCCGGAATCAATACGACAAATTCGGTCATGCTTTGAGTTCCTCTTCGCTCAACGCTCGCGCTTCGTTTTCCAGCATATAGGGAATGCCGTCTTTAATCGGATAAGCCAGCTTCGCCTGACGGCTCCACAATTCCTGTTTGTCCTGATGATATTCCAGCCTGCCTTTGGTAACGGGGCAGACGAGGATGTCTAAGAATTTTTTTTCCATAGTGTCTCTTTCGAGTTTATAGTGGATTAACAAAAATCAGGACAAGGCGACGAAGCCGCAGACAGTACAGATAGTACGGAACCGATTCACTTGGTGCTTCAGCACCTTAGAGAATCGTTCTCTTTGAGCCAAGGCGAGGCAACGCTGTACTGGTTTTTGTTAATCCACTATAATAGTTTAATCAATCGGATGCCCTCTGCAATATTTCAGACGGCTATTATTTATTTCTGATGCCTTTTCCCAAGCTGTCCGGCCTGCTTGCAGCCTGCATCGGGATTTTTACCGCCGCAGATGATGCGTCGCAACTCTTCCGTAAACTCGGGCAGATGATGTCGCGCGATTTTCCCTGACAATGCAGTCCAAGATACCGCTATTTCACTCATCGATTTCTTGATTAAGCGCGGATTTTTGGCAACGACGGACTGACCGACAGGCGAACCGTAAAAGGCAATCATGCCGTCAATTTCTTCTTGCGTGTATATCTCACGGGCATTCTTCAATAAAGTATTGCGGACAGCCTGTTTCACTTCGGGCGTAATCAAATCTTTCAAAACATTCTCACGATAGCGGTTAAAGGCTTTTGCCGCCTGATCTTTTTTCTCTTCCGGCATTTCGGCAAGGGCTTTGTCCGCATACGGTTTAAATCCGGCATTAAAGCCCTCAATCATATTTTTTTCTATATCCCGGTCAAAATTCTGCGTATCCAGCCAACGCTCCAACGACGCGTCGCTGGGCGGGGCGGCAAATGCGCCGGCGCACAATGCCAGCGCGGCGAAGGGCAATAACAAGGTTTTCAGCTTCATATCCGCTCCTTTGGCGAATGATTAATACAGATAAAAAATACAACCGGCTTCCGTCATTCCTGCTCAGGTGGAAATCCAGGGATTTGGGATTTCTGAAGCCTCCTAGTCATTCCTGAAAATTCGAGACTTAGATTCCCGCCTGCGCGGGAATGACGGCGTGAGGCGTTTTTAATAATTTCGCCCAAACCGTGCTTTCAGACAGCCTTTAGCACTCCTTCCAGCCGCTCAAACACAAACGCCGCCAAATCAGGTTCGATTATCGCACAAACCGGCAGCACCCAAACATTATCGGCGCAAATGCCGTCTGAAAACTTGACCGCATCTTTCTCCGTAATAATTACCGCGTCCGCATCGGGCAAATCTGCCGCCGAAATATCAGCGTGGTCGGGCAGCGCGACGGTTTGCTTCAAGGTAATGCCCATATTCCGCAACGAATCGAAAAACCGCGCCGGCTTGGCGATACCGGCGACTGCCGCGACGGTTTGATTTCCCAAACCCGCCAAATCCAATTTTTCGGACAGCCGGTTCAAACGGTAAATTTGTCCCGTTTCGATACGGCTGTGAAACATATTTTCAGACGGCATAAACGACGTATCCGCCTTGCCGCCGCTGACGACGACCGCATCCACCAAATCCAGCCGCGACAAAGGTTCGCGCAAACTGCCGTTGGGCAGCAAATCCAAATCTTGCCTTGCTGTGTCGGCAGACGGAAACACCGCGATTTCTACATCCCGCTGTAGGGCGTAATGCTGCAAACCGTCGTCCGCCACAATCAGCCCGATGTCGGGATGCGCCGACAGCAACGCCCTGCCCGCTTCCGCTCGGCTGCCGCCCACCGCCGTCGGCGCACCGGTTTTGCGGAACAGCAGCAAAGGCTCATCGCCCGCATCTTCCGCTCGGCTCGCAGCATTCAATACATGAACCGCCTTGCTCTTGCGCCCGTAGCCCCGGCTGATGATGCCGACCTTGACACCTTTGTCCTGCAAACCCGACACCAGCGCGGCAACAATCGGCGTTTTTCCCGTCCCGCCCGTGTGGATATTGCCGACCACGACCACAGGCACGGGCAGCTTTTCACTTTGCCGTTTTCCCGATAAAAAATCCGCCCGCCGTTTTGCCGCAATTTTGGCAAACAGCTTGGAAAGCGGCTTGAGCAGAAAAGACAAAACCGGATAAGGTTTTTGCCAATGCCGTTCGATAAGGGTATGAAATTTGAAACAATTCGGCATATTCGATACAAATCTTCGAAGCAGAATCAGCCGGTGCCTTAATAATGCGTACCCGATGCAGACCCACCTATAAGCAATATGAAAATCAAACCGATAAGCGAACCAACAAGGTAAATAAGCAACAGCGCTTTACAGAAATTGGCACGGTTGGGGTTGCCTCTGCCGAACGCCCAAACAAAAAGCATAATGATGTTGACCAAAGGAATCATGAAAACAATCATCGTCAACACCCATTGTCCTGTCGTCATGACGGGGGCGTTGTCGTTTTGGATTTCAGGCGTGTTGTTGATGTTGTAACGGACGGATTCCATATTTTTCCTTTTTGGAACAGGTTTCAAATCGTCGGACAACAAAATACCGCCTGAAAACAGTTCAGACGGCATTTTTACACTCAGCGTATTACAGCTTCCATTCGCCCAGCTTGGCGGCGTAGGCTTCCAAGTCTGCAATCGGACGGGTTGCCACGCCGCTTGCCATCGCTGCTTTGGCGGCAGCCGCAGCGACGCGCGGCAGCAGGCGGGAATCGAACGGGGTCGGAATCAGGTATTCCGCGCCGAATTCAAATTTCTTACCGTAAGCGGCAACCACTTCTTCGGTTACTTCTTCCATCGCCAAATCCGCCAAAGCATACACGCAAGCGCGTTTCATTTCTTCGTTGATGGTGGTCGCGCCGACATCCAACGCGCCCCGGAAGATGAACGGGAAGCACAATACGTTGTTCACTTGGTTCGGGAAGTCGGAGCGACCGGTACCGATAACCACGTCCGAACGGGTTTCTTTTGCCAGCGGCGGCAGGATTTCCGGATTCGGGTTGGCCATAGCGAACACGATGGGTTTTTCGTTCATCGTGTTCAACATTTCGGGAGTCAACAGGTTCGCGCCGGACAAACCCAAGAAGATGTCTTTGTCTTTGACGGCATCGGCCAATACGCGTTGACCGTTGTCTTCAATGGCGTAGAATTTTTTGGATTCGTCCATGCGGTCTTTGTCTTCGCGGGTTTGGTAAATCACGCCTTTGGAGTCGCAAACGGTTACGTTTTCACGTTTCAAACCCAAATCCAGCAATTGGTTCAGACAGGCAATCGCTGCCGCGCCCGCGCCTGAGCAAACCAAGGTCGCTTCTTCGATTTTACGACCGGTAAAACGCAGGGCGTTCAATACGGCGGCGGCAGTGATGATGGCAGTACCGTGCTGGTCGTCGTGGAATACGGGGATTTTGCAGCGTTTGCGCAATTCGCGTTCGATGTAGAAACACTCGGGTGCTTTGATGTCTTCGAGGTTGATGCCGCCGAAGGTCGGCTCTAAAGCGGCGATAATGTCCACCAGTTTTTGCGGGTCTTTTTCATCGATTTCGATATCGAACACATCCACACCGGCGAATTTTTTGAACAATACGCCTTTGCCTTCCATCACGGGTTTGCCCGCCAGCGCGCCGATGTCGCCCAAGCCCAAAACGGCCGTACCGTTGGAAATGACGGCGACCAAGTTGCCTTTGGCGGTGTATTTGTAGGCATTTTGCGGATCGGCATGGATTTCCATACAGGGGGCGGCTACGCCCGGAGAGTACGCCAACGCCAAATCTTTGTCGGTCGCCAGAGATTTGGTCGGGGTAACGGAAATTTTGCCCGGAACGGGTAATTCGTGGAACTTGAGGGCGGCTTCTTTCAATGAGTTTTCCATGTGTCAATCCTGTTGCGAGAAAAAGATTTGAATCGAACTGTCCGAAACACTTTCGAGACATCGGGTTACGGGCGGTTCGTTAATATTGCCGACGCATCCTGCCTTGTAACTGAGCGTAATTCTATCATGCCGAAAGTTTGGCGCATACCGCCATTTTCACCTGCGGCACTGCCGTTTGATTTTCGGCGCGGGCGAATGCGCTTGTTTCAATATTTGCCGCATCAACAGCCGAAATGTCCGTCCAACACTTTTTCTATGCTGTTTCTGACTTCTTCCACGCTGCGGTTACTGTCGATAATGGCGTACCGTTCGGGACAGGCGGCGGCTCGGTCGAGATAAACGCCGCGCACACGCATAAAGAAATCCGCCTGCTCCTGCTCGAAACGGTCTTTCTCGCGCGTCTGCCCGATACGCGCCATCGACACTTCCAGCGGCACATCCAACAGCAGGGTCAAATCGGGGCGCAAACCGCCCTGCACCCAATGTTCCAAAATTTCAATGTCTTCAGACGGCATTCCCCGCCCGCCGCCCTGATAGGCGAAGGTCGCATCGGTAAAACGGTCGGACACGACATGGATGCCGTCTGAAAGCGCGGGCAATATCACGTCTTCAATATGCTGTATTCTGGCGGCGAACATCATCAGTGTTTCCGCACGCAAACCGGCTTTAGTTTCAGGGTTGAGCAGGATTTCGCGCAAGGCCTCACCGACCGGCGTTCCGCCCGGCTCGCGCGTAAACAGCACAGGCAGCCCCCTCCGTTCAAACCATGCTTTGATGACGGCAAGGTTGGTGGATTTGCCGGCGCCGTCTATGCCGTCCAAAGTGATGAATTGCGGTTTCATATTGGTTTTCCCGACAAGGATATGCCGTCTGAAAACACAAACTTTTCAGACGGCATGGTTTATTTTTTCAAAATATATTTGCGGACAGCGGCGTTGTGTTCGGTCAAATCATGACTGAACTGGCTCAAGCCCGTGCCGTCCATTTTGGACACGAAATACAGGTATTTTTCGCCGGACGGATGGGCGGCGGCATCGAGTGCCGCCTTGCCGGGCAGCGCGATCGGGGTCGGCGGCAGACCGCCGCGCGTGTAGGTGTTGTACGGCGTGTCGCGGCGCAGGTCGGCTTTACGGATTTTGCCCTTGTATGCCGCACCCATGCCGTAAATCACGGACGGGTCGGTTTGCAGGCGCATACCGATTTTCAGGCGGTTGACGAAGACGGAAGCGACATGGTCGCGGTCGGCTTCATGCCCTGTTTCCTTTTCGATCAGACTCGCCATAATCAGCATTTCATAAGGGTTTTTATAAGGCAGCCCGTCCTGCCTGCCTGCCCATGCCTCGTTCAGACGGCGTTGCATCGCCTTGTAGGCGGTTTGGTAAATCTGCAAATCGCTGCCGCCCGCATCAATTTCGTAGCTGTCGGGGAAAAACTGCCCTTCAGGATTGCCGCTGAAGGCATCGGGCGCAACTTCCGCCATCAGTTTTTCATTGCTCCAGCCTTTGGTGTCGTGTCCGATGTCGGGCGTTGCGTCGATGACTTTTCTCATATGCGAAAAACGCGACCCTTCGATAATCTGTACGGTAACCAAATCCGGTCTGCCGCCGCGCATTTTCTGCAAAATGTCCCAAGCCGACACTTCCGAAGGTAGTCTGTACGTCCCCGTGTGCAACCTGTTATGCACGCCCAAGGCATAGGCTGCCGCCATCAATACGTGCCTGCTGTATACGATGCGGTCTTCGGCAAGTTTCCTGCCAACCGACGAAATACCCTGGTTTTTGGCAATCTTGATTCGGTATGCCCTGCCGTTGTCTTTAGGGACAAAAAGCAGCGCGGCGAAAACGGCTGCCGATACGGTCAAAAACACGGCAGTCCATTTCAACATTTTTTTCAACATGGTAGGATTCCCAGTATTCGGAATACGTCTTAAAATTTCGGGCGACAGTATAACCCAAATTGCCCGCCGGACAGGAAGAACATCATGGACAATCACGCCGAAGCACACTGGCAAAACGGCTGGCTTCAAAGCATACGCCATACCCCGTCGCCCAATTTCAGCCCGAGGGAAACGGGGGAAACGGTTTCCCTGATCGTGTTGCACAATATCTCGCTGCCGCCATTCGAATATGGTACGGATGCGGTTGAGAAGCTTTTTGCCAACCGCCTAGACCCGAACGACCACCCGTTTTTCGGATTGATACACACTTTGCGCGTATCCAGCCATTTCTTAATCAAACGCGGCGGAGAAACGGTACAATTCGTTTCCTGCGACAATATGGCATACCATGCCGGCGTATCTTCATTCGGCGGCAGGGAAAAATGCAACGCTTTTTCTATCGGCATCGAAATGGAAGGCTGCGATTTCGAACCTTTTGCCGAAGCACAATACCGTTCGCTCGAAACATTGTTGGAAGCACTCTGCCGCCGCTATCCCATCACGGCGGTAACGGGGCACCAAGACATCGCGCCCGGCCGCAAAACCGACCCCGGCCATTTTTTCGACTGGCTGCGGATACGGGAGAAAGGGTTTCCCGTGGACAGAAATGCCGTCTGAAAACCACAGATTTCAGACGGCATTTCGGAAAATTCCCGCTTATTTCGACACACTGCTGTCAGACCCTGCAATTTTCGTTATAATTCAAACGTTATAACCGGCCGTTCCGTCAGACTGCCGGAAACGCAAGCCCGATTTAACCGCAGTACCCGCACTTTGCGCATCCTGCATCCCGAAATTTAAAGTGATTGCCATGATTTACATCGTACTGTTCCTCGCCGCCGTCCTCGCCGTTGTCGCCTACAATATGTATCAGGAAAACCAATACCGCAAAAAAGTGCGCGACCAGTTCGGACACTCCGACAAAGATGCCCTGCTCAACAGCAAAACCAGCCATGTCCGCGACGGCAAACCGTCCGGCGGGTCAGTCATGATGCCGAAACCCCAACCGGCGGTCAAAAAAACGGCAAAACCCCAAGACCCCGCCATGCGCAACCTGCAAGAACAGGATGCCGTCTACATTGCCAAGCAGAAACAGGCAAAAGCCTCCCCGTTCAAAACCGAAATCGAAACCGCCTTGGAAGAAAGCGGCATTATCGGCAACTCCGCCCACACCGTTTCCGAACCCCAAACCGGACATTCCGCACCAAAACCTGCCGACGCGCCGGCAAAACCTGTTCCCGTTCCGCAAACGCCGGCAAAACCGTTGATTACGCTCAAAGAGCTGTCAAAGGTCGAGCTGCCCTGGTTTGACGTGCGCTTCGACTTCATCTCCTATATCGCACTGACCGAAGCCAAAGAACTGCACGCACTGCCGCGCCTTTCCAACCGCTGCCGCTACCAGATTGTCGGCTGCACCATGGACGACCATTTCCAGATTGCCGAACCCATCCCGGGCATCCGCTATCAGGCATTTATCGTGGGTATTCAGGCAGTCAGCCGCAACGGACTTGCCTCGCAGGAAGAACTCTCCGCATTCAACCGCCAGGTGGACGCATTCGCACAAAGCATGGGCGGTCAGACGCTGCACACCGACATCGCCGCCTTTATCGAAGTGGCTTCCGCACTGGACGCATTCTGCGCGCGCGTCGACCAGACCATTGCCATCCATTTGGTTTCCCCGACCAGCATCAGCGGCGTAGAACTGCGTTCCGCCGTAACGGGCGTGGGTTTCGTCTTGGAAGACGACGGCGCGTTCCACTATACCGACACGTCGGGTTCGACCATGTTCTCCATCTGCACGCTCAACAACGAGCCATTTACCAATGCCCTTTTGGACAACCAGTCCTACAAAGGCTTCAGTATGCTGCTCGACATCCCGCACTCTCCGGCAGGCGAAAAAACCTTCGACGACCTCTTTATGGATTTGGCGGTGCGCCTGTCCGGCCAGTTGAACCTGAATCTGGTCAACGACAAAATGGAAGAAGTTTCTACCCAATGGCTCAAAGACGTACGCACTTATGTATTGGCGCGTCAGTCCGAGATGCTCAAAGTCGGTATCGAGCCGGGCGGCAAAACCGCATTGCGCCTGTTCTCATAAATCCGAAACCTCAAAGGCGGATGCATCGGCAACGGTGTATCCGCCTTTTGTTTTCCTGTAAAATCCGACCGTTTCCAACACGTTTTACCGTTCAGACGGCATTTGTCCATGCCGTCTGAACCTGTACGAATCCATGAACCCGACCGCACAACACATCCGCCACCTCACCGACCTCCTCAACCGCTACGCCTACGAATACTACACCCTCGACGCGCCCAGCGTACCCGATGCCGAATACGATCGCCTGTTCCGCGAACTCGAAGCTTTGGAGTTAAACCATCCCGAACTCAAACTGCCCGACAGCCCGACCCAGCGCGTCGGTGGCGAGCCTTTGGCAGGCTTTGCCGAAGTACGCCACGAAGTGCCGATGCTGTCGCTGACCAACGCCTTCTCCCCGCAAGATGAAAACGGCGTGTTCGACCATGCCGAAATGTATGCTTTCGACCAACGCGTGCGCGACGGCTTGGACGGCGGCAATCCCGAATACGTTATCGAACCCAAATTCGACGGCCTCGCCATCAGCCTGCTCTACCGCGACGGCGTATTGGTGCAGGCGGCGACGCGCGGCGACGGCGCGACGGGCGAAGACGTTACCCGAAACGTCAAAACCGTCGCCAACATCCCCCTGCGGCTGCACGGCGAAAATACGCCCGAACTCATCGAAGTGCGCGGCGAAGTGCTGATGCTCAAAGCCGACTTTGCCGCGCTCAATAAAAGACAAGCCGAAAACGGGCAAAAACCCTTTGCCAATCCGCGCAACGCCGCCGCCGGCAGCCTGCGCCAACTCGATTCGCGCATCACCGCGCAACGCAAACTGCACTTTTTCCCCTACTCGATTGCCCGCCAGCAAGGCGGTTTCGAAGCTGAAGAACACATCCAAGAACTCGCCTATTTCCAAAAACTCGGCTTCAGTCTGCCCGACGGCAATTTCGGCTATTTCAAAAATATCGACGAAGTATTGGCGTTTTACGAACAAATGCAGCAAAAACGCCCCGAACTGCCCTACGAAATCGACGGTATGGTGGTTAAAGTCAACAGCTTGGCGCAACAGCGCGAACTCGGCTTCATCTCCCGCGCGCCGCGTTGGGCGGTTGCCCACAAATTCCCTGCCGAAGAAGCCCTGACCATTGTCGAAGCGATTGACGTGCAAATCGGCAGGACGGGCGCGGTAACGCCGGTTGCCCGATTACAGCCCGTATTCGTCGGTGGCGTAACCGTAACCAACGCCACCCTGCACAATCAGGACGAAGTTTCCCGAAAAGACGTGCGCGTCGGCGATACCGTCGTCGTGCGCCGCGCCGGAGACGTGATTCCCGAAGTCGTGCGCGTGATTTTCGAACGCCGCCCGATGCAGGAAACAGACGTTACGGGACTTTCAGACGGCATCAAATACCAACAAGACGACCTGTTTGCCGAAACACCGTCCGCCAACCAAACCCAATCCGTTCCGCTCCATAAGCCCTACCGCCTACCGACCCATTGCCCCATTTGCCGCAGCGAAATCGAACGCGAAGAAGGCGAAGCTGTCGCCCGATGCAGCGGCGGTATGCTTTGTCAGGCGCAACGCGCGCAAGGCTTAATCCACTTCGCCTCGCGCAAAGCGATGGACATCGACGGCTTGGGTGAAAAACAAATCGAACAGCTTGTCGCGCAAGACCTCGTCCGCCACTTCGCCGACCTCTACCGCCTCGACATCCCGACCCTGCAAAAAATGAAGGAAGCGGCGGACAAAACCGTTGCCGAATCGGATCAAATGCCGTCTGAAGGCAGTTCGGTCGGCGCGTCGGGCAAACATAAAAAACAGCCGACCAAGTGGGCGGAAAACATCCTCGCAGGCATAGAATCCGGCAAAACACCCGAACTCGCCCGCTTCCTGTTCGCGCTCGGCATCCGCCACGTCGGCGAACGCACCGCCAAAACGCTGGCACAGGCATTCGGCACATTGGAACGCGTCCGCCGCGCCCCCGAACCCATCCTCGCCTGCCTGCCCGACATCGGCACGGTAGTGGCGCGTTCCATCGCCCACTTCTTCGCCCAAGCCGAACAGCAGGCGATGATAGACGAGCTGCTCGCCGCAGGCGTTGCCCCGCAAGCCCAAGCCGTCAGCCTGCCTGCCGCACAATATGCCGAGCCGCAACGTTGGATTGCCCGCCTGCCCGGTTTCAAAATCAGCGAAAACAAAGCCCAAGCCTTATGGGAACTCGCCGGCAAAAGTATAGAAGGGCTGCAAAACGACAAAGCCCTTCCCGCCGACTGGCAAGCGTGGCGCAGCGAAGCACAAAACGCCGCCCTGCTCGAAAACCTGAAAACCTTCTTCACGCAAATGCCGTCTGAAGACGAGGCGGCGCAAGGTTCAGACGGCATCAATAAAGCCGTAGCAGGCAAAACCTTTGTATTAACCGGCACCCTGCCCACGCTTAAACGTGAACAAGCCCAAGCATTAATCGAAGCCGCAGGCGGCAAAGTTTCCGGCAGTGTTTCCAAAAAAACCGATTACGTCGTCGCCGGAGAAGCCGCTGGCAGCAAGCTGGAAAAAGCCAATACCTTGGGCGTTTCCGTCCTCAGCGAAGCCGAACTGCTTACCCTGCTCGGCTGAACCTATGCCGTCTGAACCGCCTTCAGACGGCATTGTCTACTTTTCCGAACCACACCATGCACACTATTTCCTTTCCAAACCGCACCCGACTCACCGCCCTGCCGCCCCTGTCGCTCTATATCCACATCCCGTGGTGCATCAAAAAATGCCCGTATTGCGACTTCAACTCCCACAGTCTGAAAAACGGATTGCCCGAAGCCGCCTATATCGACGCTCTGCTGACCGATTTGCAGCTTGAATTGCCCAATATTTGGGGCAGGCCGGTGGAAACGATCTTTTTCGGCGGCGGTACGCCCAGCCTGTTTCAGGCGGAATCGATCGACCGTTTGTTAAGCGGCGTGCGTTCGCTGTTGCGCTTGCAGCCGGAAGCGGAAATTACCTTGGAAGCCAATCCGGGGACGTTTGAAATCGAGAAGTTTCAAGGATTTAAAGACGCAGGTATCACGCGGCTTTCTATTGGTGTGCAGAGTTTCAACGACGATATGCTCTCAAGGCTGGGGCGCGTCCACAATGGCAAAGAAGCCTTAACCGCCATAGCTACCGCCTTGAAATTATTTGATAAAGTCAATATCGACTTGATGTACGCCCTGCCGAACCAAACCGTTCAGACGGCATTAGACGACGTACAAACCGCCATCGCCACGGGCGCGACCCACATCAGTGCGTATCATCTGACGATGGAGCCGAACACGCCGTTCGGTCATACGCCGCCGAAAGGTTTGCCGCAAGACGAAGCCGCCCTCGACATCGAAGACGCGGTACACGGCGCGCTGGAGGGCGCGGGCTTTATCCACTACGAAACATCCGCTTTCGCAAAAACCGCCATGCAGTGCCGCCACAATTTGAACTACTGGCAGTTCGGCGATTATTTGGGCATCGGCGCGGGTGCGCACGGCAAAATTTCCTACCCCGACCGCATCGAGCGCACCGTCCGCCGCCGCCATCCCAACGACTACCTCGCTTTAATGCAAAGTCAGCCAAGTGTTGCCGTCGAACGCAAAACCGTCGCTTCCGAAGATTTGCCGTTCGAATTCATGATGAACGCCCTGCGCCTGACCGACGGCGTACCCGCCGCGATGTTGCAGGAACGCACAGGCGTACCCGCCGCCAAAATCATGGCGCAAATCGAAACGGCAAGGCAAAAAGGTCTGCTGGAAACCGACCCTACCGTGTTCCGTCCGACCGAGCAGGGACGGTTGTTTTTAAATGATTTATTGCAGTGTTTTTTATAAGCGCAAACAAATCGGCGGCCGCCCGGGAAAACCCGCCCCGAACGCGGACGGCAAATATGCTTATCGATGGAAAACTCAGCCACATCCCCCGCCGGGCGTTTCAGACGGCACAACCGCCGCCGGAAATGTCCGACGCTTAAGGCAACGCCGCACACAAAAAACCGTACACCTGCGCCTGCAACAATCCGACAGATACCGCCGTTTTTTCCAAACCGTTTGCAAGTTTCACCCGTCCGCCGCATGATGCCGCCGCGTATCTTGAGGCATTGAAAATATTACGATGCAAAAAGAAAATTTCAGTATAATACAGCAGGATTCTTTAACGGATTCTTAACAATTTTTCTCCCTAACCATAAAGGAACCAAAATATGAAAAAAGCACTTGCCGCACTGATTGCCCTCGCCCTCCCGGCCGCCGCACTGGCAGAAGGCGCATCCGGCTTTTACGTCCAAGCCGATGCCGCACATGCCAAAGCCTCAAGCTCTTTAGGTTCTGCCAAAGGCTTCAGCCCGCGCATCTCCGCAGGCTACCGCATCAACGACCTCCGCTTCGCCGTCGATTACACGCGCTACAAAAACTATAAACAAGTCCCATCCACCGATTTCAAACTTTACAGCATCGGCGCGTCCGCCATTTACGACTTCGACACCCAATCGCCCGTCAAACCGTATCTCGGCGCGCGCTTGAGCCTCAACCGCGCCTCCGTCGACTTGGGCGGCAGCGACAGCTTCAGCCAAACCTCCACCGGTCTCGGCGTATTGGCGGGCGTAAGCTATGCCGTTACCCCGAATGTCGATTTGGATGCCGGCTACCGCTACAACTACGTCGGCAAAGTCAACACTGTCAAAAACGTCCGCTCCAGCGAACTGTCCGCCGGCGTGCGCGTCAAATTCTGATATACGCCTTATTCCGCAAACCGCCGAGCCTTCGGCGGTTTTTTGTTTTCAACATCCATGCCGTCTGAAACTACACAAGCCGGCGGTTTTGTACGATAATCCCGAACGCTGCGGCTTCTGCCGCCCTATTTTTTAAGGAATCCGAAATGTCCAAAACCATCATCCACACCGACAAAGCCCCTGCCGCCATCGGCGCATACAGCCAAGCCGTGCGCGCGGGCGACACCGTTTACATGAGCGGTCAAATTCCGCTCGATCCCGCCACTATGACCGTCGTCGGCAACGGAGACTTCCGCGCCGAAGCGCGCCAGGTCTTTAAAAATCTGCAAGCCGTTGCTGAGGCCGCAGGCGGTTCGCTGGACGACATCGTCAAACTCAACGCCTACCTGACCGACTTGGGCAACTTCGCCGTCTTCAACGAAGTGATGGCGGAATTTATCGCCGAGCCGTTCCCCGCCCGCGCCGCCGTCGGCGTTGCCTCGCTGCCCAAAGGCGTGCAGGTCGAAGCCGAAGCCGTCCTCGTTTTGAACGCATAATTCCACGTTCGGACGGCATAAGATTTCCAACCGTGCCGTCTGAACCGCAACACTTTCCCACTTCACAACACCCGCAATGGCACATTACGCAATCGGCGACATCCAAGGCTGTTTCGACGAACTGACCGCGCTGCTCGGCAAAATCGGTTTCAACCACGGCACGGACACCCTCTGGCTGACGGGCGACATCGTCAACCGCGGCCCGAAATCCCTCGAAACGCTGCAATTTTGCATGGAACACGAAAACAGCGTGCAAATCGTCCTCGGCAACCACGACCTGCACCTGCTTGCCGTCGGCTGCGGCGAAGGCACGCCCAAATGCAGCGACACAATCGAACCCATACTCAAACACCCCGACGGGAAAAAAATGCTCGACTGGCTGCGCGCGCAACCGCTTTTGATACGCGAGGGCGGCCGCGTGATGGTACACGCCGGCATCCTGCCGCAATGGCGCATAGCCAAAGCCGAATCGCTCGCCGGAGAAGCCGAAGCCGAACTGCGCGGCAAAAAATACGTCAAATTCTTCTCCAAAATGTACGGCAACAAACCGGCCGCGTGGGACGATGGTTTGGAAGGCTATGCCCGCCTGCGCTTCATCGTCAACGCCTTCACGCGGATGCGCGCACTGACCTTTAAAAACGAACTGGATTTCGACTACAAATCCACAGTGAAAAAAATGCCGCTTTACCTGCGCCCGTGGTTCAAAGCCCCCGACCGGCAAAACCTCGACCACACCATCATCTTCGGACACTGGTCCTCGCTGGGCTACACGAATGCCGACAACGTCATCTCGCTGGACACCGGCGCGCTGTGGGGCGGGCAACTGACCGCCGTCAACCTCGAAACGGAAGAAATTACCCAAGTCCAAGCCGTCGGCGGCATAGACTGGAAAAGCTTCGCAAAATAACGGACCGCCCCACTATGCACAAAATCCTGCCCATCGCCCACGTCCTCTCCCGACTGGGTATGCTGTTTTCCTTTATCCTGCTGATACCCGCCGCCCTCTCCTACGCCTTTTCGGACGGCGCGTACACCGCCTTCGCCACCACCGCGACCGTTACCCTTTCCGGCTCGTGCATCGTCCGGCTCGCCACCCTCCGGTTCAGGCGCGAACTGCGCCCGCGCGACGGCTTCACCCTCGTCCTGATGTTGTGGCTGGCGTTTGCCGCTATGGCTGCGATGCCGATGTACCTGTATTTCCCGAATATGGGCTTTACCGACGCATTTTTTGAATCGATGTCGGGACTGACCACCACCGGCGCGACCGTCATCCCCCACGTCGACGGGCTCGCCCCATCCGTCAACTTTTGGCGGCATATGCTCAACTGGCTGGGCGGGATGGGCATCATCGTCCTTGCCGTCGCCATCCTGCCTATGCTCGGCGTAGGCGGCACGCAATTATTCAAAGCCGAAATCCCCGGCATTGACAAAGAAAGCAAAATGTCGCCGCGCATTTCCCAAGTGGCGAAAAAACTCTGGTTCGGCTACACCCTGATCACCATCCTCGCGGCAGCCTGCCTGCATTTTGCCGGGATGGGCTGGTTCGATGCCGTCTGTCACGCGCTGGCAACCCTCTCGCTGGGCGGGTTTTCCACCCACGATGCCAGCATAGCTTATTACAACTCCCCCCTCATCGAAGCAGTCATCATCGTTTTTACCATTTTCGGCGGCATCAATTTTGCCAGCCATTTCGCCGCCCTCAACAGCCGCAGTCTCAAAACCTATTGGAAAGACGAAGAATGCCGGACAATGCTGCTGCTGCTCTCCGGCAGCATCCTTGCCGCCGCCCTGTACCTGTGGCACACCGGCCATTACGCCGGCTTTACCGAATCCCTGCGCTACACCGCCTTCAACTTCGTCTCCATCGGATTGGCAAACGGGCTGTCCAACACCGACTTCGCACAATGGCCGCTCCTAATTTCTCTGTGGATGTTTTTCCTCGCCAATATCCTCGCCAGCTCCGGCTCGACCGGCGGCGGCATCAAAACCATACGCGCCCTCGTCCTGTTCAAATTCAGCCTGCGCGAAATGATGGTGCTGCTGCACCCCAAAGCCGTCCGCACCGTCAAAATCAGCGGCAAGGCCATACCCGACCGCCTCGCGCTGACCGTTATGTCCTTCATCTTTATCTACTTTATGACCGTCGTCCTCTTCAGCTTCCTGCTGATGGCGAGCGGTATGGAATTTACCACCGCCTTCACCGCCGTCATCGCCTGCATTACCAATTCCGGCCCCGGCCTGGGCGAAGTCGGGCCCGCCGGCAATTACGCCGGTTTGGACGTGATGCAGAAATGGATCTGCGTTACCGCCATGCTCTTGGGCAGGCTGGAAATCTTCACCGTCTTCATCCTCTTCACCCCCGCCTACTGGAAGAAATAAAAAATGCCATCTGAAAACTTTTCAGACGGCATTTCAAGAAAGTTTGTACATGTAGAAATAAGTGGTATGTTGAAATGGGATATTTGGAACGGAAGAAGTAAAAGATATGAAAAAATTAGATGACAAAGAACAAGCAATGTATATTGCGAAAAAATTTCAAAAAAGAATGTTAATTCCTAAGATTTTTTTTATTTCCGTAGCCTGTATACTTGGTGCGGCAACTCTCCAAGAAATTGTTACAAACAATAATTTCTTAAAGAAAGATATTTTTCTTATTATATTTACTATATATTGGGTTGTTGGATTACTTTTTTGTATTATTTATATTCCGATTGCCAGCATATGTCCATATTGCCATTCTTTTCAAAAATTTAATGGCAAATCATTTGAGATTGATGCTAATAATTTAACTTATTCAAGAGGAATTTCTCCATTTAATAAAGATTATTGCACCGAGTGTAAAGCACCACTATCACCTAAAGCTGTGGAGTATATGTATTCCAAAATAGCTGATGGGTAAGTATAACAGGCGCAGCCTGTGCAACTAGCAAGCCGTAGCCCATATGAAACCTAAACTCAACAAGCAGCATGTGTGCGGAACGCACGCATGTGTTTCTCAAAGTTTGAGCTAAGAGGTTGTCTTAAACAAAAAATACGGTTTCAAACGACCTTTCTTTATACGGACAAAAAGGCAGCCGTTTCAAAAACGGCTGCCTTATATTTTTTTTGGTCGGAGTGAAAGGATTCGAACCTTCGACCCCTTGCACCCCATGCAAGTGCGCTACCAGACTGCGCCACACTCCGACTTGATAAGTTGCGGATTATAGTTTCCGCCCGACGCTTTGGCAAGCATTAAAATCACAACCGCCCTTATCTTTTTGACACAACGGAAAATTTACCGGCAAACGCCGGCGCGTCCCGCCCGGGCGGAAAAGGATAAACGCCATAACGTGCGGTGTTTGCTATAATCCGCCCCTTCATTACCGCAGCCCGCCGAAAGATGCCGATGGCAAAACCGCTCAAATACCCCGTCTCCGCACTGGTCGTCCTTTATAGCGGGGACGGCGGTATCCTCCTCATCGAACGCACGTATCCGCAAGGGTTTTGGCAGTCGGTAACCGGCAGCCTCGAACCCGGGGAAACCGTCGCCCAAACGGCAAGGCGCGAAGTTTGGGAAGAAACCGGCATCCTGCTGGCGGACGGGCAGCTCCAAGACCGGCACGACAGCACGGTTTACGAAATCTACCACCACTGGCGGCACCGCTATCCCAAAGGCGTGTTTGAAAACCGCGAACACGTCTTCTGGGCCGAAATCCCGCGCGATACGCCCGTCGTCCTGCAACCCGAGGAACACGTCTCCTACGGCTGGTTCGGCTTGGAAGAAGCGGCGGAAAAAGTGTTTTCCCCGTCCAACAGGCGCGCGATTTTGGAACTGGGCAGGTTTTTGGGCAAACGGTAACACGCGTCCGGACACCCTTTCAGACGGCATCGGGCGCATTTTCAGCCGGACGTTTGTGCTATACTTTCAAACTTCAAACCTTCCCAAATAAAGGAAACCAAATGGCAGACTTCAACCAAATCCTGACCCCCGGCGATGTGGACGGCGGCATCATCAACGTCGTCAACGAAATCCCCGCCGGCAGCAACCACAAAATCGAATGGAACCGCAAACTCGCCGCATTTCAACTCGACCGCGTCGAACCCGCCATCTTCGCCAAACCGACCAACTACGGCTTCATTCCGCAAACTTTGGACGAAGACGGCGACGAATTGGACGTGCTGCTCGTTACCGAACACCCTCTGGCAACCGGCGTATTCTTGGAAGCGCGCGTTATCGGCGTGATGAAATTCGTTGACGATGGCGAAGTAGACGACAAAATCGTCTGCGTCCCCGCCGACGACCGCAACAACGGCAACGCCTACAAAACTTTGTCCGATTTGCCGCAACAGCTCATCAAACAAATCGAGTTCCACTTCAACCACTACAAAGACCTGAAAAAAGCAGGTACAACCAAAGTCGAATCCTGGGGCGATGCGGAAGAAGCGAAAAAAGTCATCAAAGAATCCATCGAACGTTGGAACAAACAGGCATAACGCCCTTCCTGCCGTCTGAACGCCGCTTCAGACGGCATTTTTCCAAGCCCTAGGGAATACCGTCCCAATCGGATATAATCCGAACATACCGCTTCCGACCGAACGCCATGAACCGCCGAAAAATCTATCTGTTGTCTGTTGCCCTGTTCACACTGGCATTTATGCTGCTCGTCCTCTTGGGTGCTTATCTGCTGACCGTCAGCAGCAAAGCCTTTGCCGTCGCGTCCTTCCTTTTCGCATTCGGCGCGCTGTTCGGGCAAATCGGCGCACTCGCCCTCTACCTACGGCACAAATCCCTACACGCCGCCCCATCCTCACCACAAAGGAACCGCCATGGCTGAAAAACCGGAAAAAATCGTTTTGGCAAGCGGCAATGCAGGCAAACTCAAAGAATTCGGCAACCTATTCGAACCACACGGCATTACCGTATTGCCGCAATCCGAATTCGGCATACCCGAATGTCCGGAGCCCTATTCCACCTTTGTCGAAAATGCGCTGGCAAAAGCACGCCATGCCACCAAATACAGCGGGCTGCCCGCACTCGCCGACGACAGCGGCATCTGTGCGGCCGCCCTAAACGGCGCACCGGGCATACATTCTGCACGCTACGCCGACGACAATCCCAAATCCGATATCGCCAACAACCTGAAACTTGCCGCCGAACTTGCCGACAAAGCCGACAAAAGCTGCTGCTACGTCTGCGTATTGGTTTTTGTCCGCCATAAAGACGACCCGCGCCCGATTATTGCCGAAGGCGTATGGCGCGGACGATGGCACGACACGCCGCTCGGGCAAAACGGTTTCGGTTACGACCCGTATTTTTATCTGCCCGAACACGGCAAAACCGCCGCCGAATTGGATTTGGAGGTCAAAAACCGCGAAAGCCACCGCGCGCAGGCACTCGCCGATTTAATCCGCAAACTCGCCCTTTAAACATCAAAACAATACAAAGGAAAAAGAATGAAACCGATAAAAAAAGCCGTCTTCCCCGTCGCAGGGATGGGAACCCGCTTCCTGCCCGCCACCAAGGCCAGCCCGAAAGAAATGCTGCCCATCGTCGACAAGCCGCTGATCCAATACGCCGTAGAAGAAGCCGTGGAAGCCGGCTGCACGGAAATGGTGTTTGTTACCGGACGCAACAAACGCAGCATCGAAGACCATTTCGACAAGGCATACGAACTCGAAACCGAGTTGGAAATGCGCCATAAAGACAAATTGTTGGAACACGTCCGCAACATCCTGCCGCCAAACATTACCTGCCTCTACATCCGCCAGGCGGAAGCACTGGGCTTGGGACACGCCGTCTTGTGCGCCCGCGCCGCCATCGGCGACGAACCCTTTGCCGTGATTTTGGCTGACGATTTAATCGATGCCCCCAAAGGCGCGCTCAAACAAATGGTTGAAGTGTACGAACGCAGCGGCAACAGCATTTTAGGCGTAGAAACCGTCGAACCGTCGCAAACCGGCTCATACGGCATCGTCGAAACCGAACAGCTCAAACAGTTCCAACGCATTACCGGCATTGTCGAAAAACCCAAGCCCGAAGACGCGCCCTCCAACCTTGCCGTTGTTGGACGCTACATCCTCACCCCGCGCATTTTCGACTTACTGACCGGACTGCCTCGCGGCGCGGGCAACGAAATCCAGCTTACAGACGGCATCGCCAAGCTGCTCGATCACGAATTTGTCCTGGCGCACCCCTTTGAAGGCACACGCTACGACTGCGGCAGCAAACTGGGCTACCTCGAAGCCACCGTCGCCTACGGCCTGAAACACCCCGAAACCGGCGAACCCTTCCGCCGCCTTTTGGAAAAATACCGTACCGAATAACCCCATCAAGGAATCCTTATGCACGACAAAACCTGGTCCGGACGTTTCAACGAACCCGTTTCCGAACTCGTCAAACAATACACCGCCTCCATCGGTTTCGACCGCCGGCTTGCCGAATGGGACATTCAAGGCTCGCTGGCACACGCGCAAATGCTGAAAGAAACCGGCGTGTTGGACGAAGGCGATTTGGCGGACATCCGCCGGGGTATGGCGGAAATCCTTGAAGAAATCCGCAGTGGCAAAATCGAATGGTCGCTCGATTTGGAAGATGTCCATATGAACATCGAACGCCGCCTGACCGACAAAATCGGCGACGCGGGCAAACGCCTGCACACCGGCCGCAGCCGCAACGACCAAGTCGCCACCGACATCCGCCTGTGGCTGCGCGATCAGATTACCGTTATCCAAAGCCTGATTCAAAGCCTTCAGACGGCATTGCTGGATTTGGCGGAACAAAACGCCGAAACCGTCATGCCCGGTTTTACCCATCTGCAAGTCGCCCAGCCTGTCAGCTTCGGGCACCATATGCTCGCCTACGTCGAAATGCTCGGACGTGATAACGAACGGATGGCGGACTGCCACCGCCGCGTCAACCGTATGCCGCTCGGCGCTGCCGCCCTTGCCGGGACGACCTACCCGATTCGGCGCGAAATTACCGCCGAATTACTGGGTTTCGAGCAAATCTGCCAAAACTCGCTCGATGCCGTATCCGACCGCGATTTTGCCGTCGAGTTCACCGCCGCCGCCTCGCTGGTTATGGTTCACCTGAGCCGCCTGTCCGAAGAATTGATTTTGTGGATGAGTCCGCGTTTCGGCTTTATCGACATCGCCGACCGCTTCTGCACCGGCTCGTCCATTATGCCGCAGAAGAAAAACCCCGACGTGCCCGAACTCGTGCGCGGCAAATCCGGACGCGTCATCGGACACCTTATCGGCCTGATTACCCTGATGAAATCCCAACCCTTGGCGTACAACAAAGACAATCAGGAAGACAAAGAACCCTTGTTCGACACCGCCGACACGCTCATCGACACCCTGCGGATTTACGCCGATATGATGCGCGGCGTAACCGTCAAACCCAACAATATGCGCGCCGCCGTGATGCAGGGTTTTGCCACCGCCACCGACTTGGCGGATTATCTGGTCAAAAAAGGTATGCCCTTCCGCGATGCCCACGAAGTCGTCGCCCAAGCCGTGCGCCACGCCGATGAAGCCGGAGTCGATTTGAGCGAACTGCCGCTTGAAGTCCTGCAAGGTTTCAGCGATTTGATTGCCGCCGACGTTTACAGCGTGCTGACACCCGAGGGCAGCTTAAACGCACGCAACCACTTGGGCGGCACCGCGCCTGAACAAGTCCGTTTCCAAGTCAAACGCTGGCGTGAAGTGTTGGCTTAGCCCCCCGATGCCGTCTGAAGAAATGTTCAGACGGCATTTTTAAAAGGCAAAAACACTATGACCTATACGGATACCCAAGCCGACCGCTTCGAGCAGATGATGTGGCAGGCGGTGGACAAACTTTTTGAACAGCATGACGGCAAACTCGAAAGCATGGACGGACGGGAACAGGAGCTGGTTTTGATTTGGCGGGCGGAAGCCGACATCGGCAACGGCGGCATACTGCAATTTGTCTGCAACTGGGGTTTTCCCGCCGCCGAAAAGACTTGTTCCGTTCTGAAAAAAATCGGCGCGGTACACAGCGCAATGCTGATCCATCGGGCGGCAGACGCATTGGACAAAGAAATCCGCCACCTCCAATCGGAAGGCAAAAACCTAAAAGAAATGTGGGATATAACACAACATCTCGACAACAAAACCGTCTCACTGCTGAACAGTCTGGATGAACAATATTGGCAAGACCCCGACAAACTGTATCTGCTGGGATGGCAATACTATTCCGGCAACCCTGTTCAGACAGCATTTTAAAGGGAAAGGTTCTCAAGTATTCCGACAAATCAAAATGCCGCCTTTACCCACATTCCGCTGCCCGTACGGCAATATGAAACAGCCCGGTTTTTGCCTGTTCCGACACGCATTGCCCGCCGCTTCCGCCTTACGGGCGCGATGCACGGAAAAAATACAAGTCAGAACAAACAATAACCGGATTGGACAACAACAAATTTAAAAAATAATTATTTGCATTTATAAAAAAGAAGGAATACACTACACCCCGTTATGTCTTAACAAGATATACACCCTCATTCATTAGGAGAAAATCGATATGAAAACATCTATCCGATACGCACTGCTTGCCGCAGCCCTGACCGCCGCAACCCCCGCGCTGGCAGACATTACCGTGTACAACGGCCAACACAAAGAAGCCACGCAGGCACTTGCCGATGCCTTTACACAAGCCACCGGCATCAAAGTAAAAATCAACAGCGGCAAAAGCGACCAGCTTGCCGGCCAAATCAAAGAAGAAGGCAGCCGAAGCCCCGCCGACGTATTCTATTCCGAACAAATCCCCCCGCTGGTTACGCTTTCCGCAGCCAACCTCTTAGAAACCCTCCCCGCAAAAACGATTAACGACACACGCCGCAAAGGCGTGCCGGTTGCCGCCAAAAAAGACTGGGTGGCATTGAGCGGTCGTTCGCGCGTCGTCGTTTACGACACCCGCAAACTGTCTGAAAAAGATTTGGAAAAATCCGTCCTGAATTACGCCACGCCGAAATGGAAAGACCGCATCGGTTATGTGCCGACTTCGGGCGCGTTCTTGGAACAGGTTGTCGCCATCGTCAAACTGAAAGGCGAAGCAGCCGCCCTGAAATGGCTCAAAGGCTTAAAAGAAAACGGCAAACTGTATGCTAAAAACACTGTCGCGCTCCAAGCCGTCGAAAACGGCGAAGTGCCGGCCGCCCTCATCAACAACTACTACTGGTATGCGTTTGCCAAAGAAAAAGGCGTGCACAACATCCATTCCCGCCTGAACTTCGTCCGCCGCAAAGACCCCGGCGCACTCGTTACCTATTCCGGCGCGGCAGTGCTGAAATCTTCCCCGAACAAAGCCGAAGCACAAAAATTCGTCGCCTTCCTTGCCGGCAAACAAGGACAGCAGGTCTTGGCTTCCGCCCGCGCAGAATATCCGCTGCACGCCGGCGTGTCGTCCCCGTTCAATATGGAACCTTATGCCAAACTGGAAGCACCTGAAGTATCTGCAACCACCATCGCCGATAAAGAAAAAGCGACCCGCCTCCTCGAACAGGCAGGTCTGAAATAAACTTTTCCCGTTCAAACGGTCGGACAACCCTGCTGTCCGACCGTTTTCTATCCGAATCCGATTTATGTCCCGCAACAAAATACCCTCATGGCTGACCGCCCTCATCCTGCTTATCGCCTTGCCGCTGACCCTTCCTTTCCTTTATGTCGCCATGCGTTCGTGGCAGGTCGGTGCAACACGCGCCTACGAACTGCTGTTCCGCCCACGCATGTTTGATTTGCTGGGAAACACCCTGATGCTGATGTTCGGCGTTACCCTGATTTCTATCGTTTTGGGCATTACCTGCGCCGTCCTGTTCCAACGTTACCGCTTTTTCGGCAAAACCTTTTTTCAGACGGCAATTACTCTGCCCTTATGCATCCCCGCATTTGTCAGCTGCTTCACTTGGATCAGCCTGACTTTCCGCGTGGAGGGATTTTGGGGAACAGTTATGATTATGAGCCTGTCCTCGTTCCCGCTCGCCTACCTGCCCGTCGAAGCCGCGCTCAAACGCATCAGCCTGTCTTACGAAGAAGTCAGCCTGTCCTTGGGCAAAAGCCGCCTGCAAACATTTTTCTCCGCCATCCTCCCCCAGCTCAAACCCGCCATCGGCAGCAGCGTGTTACTGATTGCCCTGCATATGCTGGTCGAATTTGGCGCGGTATCGATACTCAACTACCAAACCTTTACCACCGCTATTTTCCAAGAATACGAAATGTCGTTCGACAACAACACCGCCGCGCTGCTGTCCGCCGTTTTAATGGCAGTGTGCGGCATCGTCGTATTTGGAGAAAGCATTTTCCGTGGAAAAACCAAGCTCTATCACAGTGGCAAAGGCGTTGCCCGCCCCTACCCGGTCAAAACGATGAAGCTGCCCGCGCAAATCTGCACAGTATTTTTTCTTGGCTCGCTGCTGGTTTTAAGCATCGTCATCCCATTCGGCATCCTCATCCGCTGGATGATGGTCGGCTCGTCCGGCACATTTGAACTCGTATCCGTGTTCGATGCGTTTATCCGATCGATGGGCGTATCCGCCGCCGGCGCATTATTGACCATATTGTGCGCCCTACCCTTGGTTTGGGCATCCGTCCGCTACCGCAACCTGCTGACCGTATGGATAGACAGGCTGCCCTTCCTGCTGCACGCTGTACCCGGCCTAGTGATCGCCTTGTCACTGATTTATTTCAGCATCAACTATGCACCATCCGTTTACCAAACCTTTATCGTCGTCGTCCTTGCCTATTTCATGCTTTACCTTCCGATGGCGCAAACCACCCTGAGGACTTCCTTGGAACAACTCCCCAAAGGGCTGGAACAGGTCGGCGCAACATTGGGGCGCGGACACTTCTTTATTTTCAGGACGTTGGTGCTGCCGTCCATCCTGCCCGGCATTACCGCCGCATTCGCACTCGTCTTCCTCAACCTGATGAAAGAGCTGACCGCCACCCTGCTGCTGACCGCAGATGATGTCCACACGCTCTCCACCGCCGTTTGGGAATACACGTCAGACGCACAATATGCCGCCGCCACCCCTTACGCGCTGATGCTGGTATTATTTTCCGGCATCCCCGTATTCATACTGAAAAAATACGCCTTCAAATAACACTGCTGCGAAAGACCGACTATGACCGCGCCCGCACTCCAAATCCGCCAACTGACCAAAAACTTTCAGAACCATGCCGTTCTACAAAATATCTCGCTCACACTCGGCAAAGGGGAAATCCTCTTCGTCATCGGTGCATCAGGTTGCGGCAAAACCACGCTGCTGCGCTGCCTTGCCGGTTTTGAACAGCCCGATTCCGGAGAAATCTCGCTTTACGGAAGAACAATCTATTCAGAAAATACCAACCTTCCCGTCCGCGAACGCCGTTTGGGTTACGTCGTACAAGAAGGCGTACTGTTCCCCCACCTGACCGTTTACCGCAACATCGCCTACGGACTGGGCAACGGCAAAGGTAAGACGGCGCAGGAGCGGCAACGCATCGAAGCCATGATGGCCCTGACCGGCATTTCCGAACTCTCAAACCGTCATCCGCACGAACTTTCAGGCGGACAGCAACAACGTGTCGCCCTCGCCCGCGCCCTCGCCCCCGATCCCGAACTCATCCTGCTGGACGAACCCTTCAGCGCACTGGACGAACAGTTGCGCCGCCAGATTCGCGAAGACATGATTGCCGCCCTGCGCGCCAACGGCAAATCTGCCGTTTTCGTCAGCCACGACCGGGAAGAAGCCCTGCAATACGCCGACCGGATTGCCGTCATGAAACAGGGGCGCATCCTCCAGACTGCAGCCCCTCACGAACTGTACCGACAACCTGCCGACCTTGATGCCGGCCTGTTTATCGGCGAAGGCATCGTGTTCCCCGCCGCGCTCAACGCCGACGGCACCGCCGATTGCGGATTGGGCCGCCTGCCCGTTCAAAGCAGCGCACCCACAGGCACGCGCGGCACACTGCTCATCCGTCCAGAACAATTCAGCCTTCACCGCCATTCCGCCCCCGCCGCCGAATTATCCGCCACCATCCTCAACGCCATACCCAAAGCGCGCCACACCCAAATCCGCCTGAAAATCGGGCAAACCGTCCTGACGCTGGACACCCCCTATGCTCCCGATTGTTCAGACGGCACACAGACACGCATCTACTTAAATTCAAAAGCCCTGTTTTTCCCGGAACCTCCTGCCCCATAAGGCAGGGGACACGATGCCGTCTGAAAGGCATAACGATGCCTGACGATATTCATCTTGTTGAAAACATAATTTATTTGTTAATATAAAAACACGCGGCAGCGTAAAACCGGCTGCCGCCCAAAAACAGAAAACACCTGTTTGCGCAAACCGGACGGGAAATAGCCTATCCCGACATTTCCCCTCAAATCCCAACACTTCCAACCACATATGCCGCACACCGCAGCATACGAAAGGACATATTATGGCAAAAGTACTCATCGTACCCGTATCCGCCGGACTGAACGCCTCTGCCGCCGCACAAGCCTTTGCAAAAGCACTGGACGCACAAGTTTTCCAAGCCTTTGACGCACAAGCAGAAGCCCTGTTGGCGCAAGGCAAAAGCGACGACTGGTTTGACGCGACGGTCGGTAAAGTAGCCGCACTCGATGCCGACAACCTCATTATCGAAGGCATCGCACCCGATGCCGACAAAATCTACCTCGCAGGCAAAAACGTCGAACTGGCATTGTCCCTTGACGCGGCAGCCGTCTTCGCCGTCCGTTCCGACAACGCCGATGCCGACGAACTGGCAAACCGGCTGAACCTTGCCAAACAGTTCTTCGCCGCCACGCCGGGCGTATTGGAAGGTTTTGTCGTGGACGGTGCGGCAGCCTCCGTTGCCGAAGCGGCTGCCGAAAAAACCGGTTTGACGTTCTTCGGCTCAAGCAGCGCGCTGAAAGACGTATCCGTATTGGCAAACCGACAAACCAAACGCCTTTCGCCCGCCCAATTCCGTTACAACCTGATCGACTTCGCCCGCAAAGCCGGCAAACGCATCGTCCTGCCGGAAGGTGTCGAGCCGCGCACCGTCCAAGCCGCCGCCATCTGCCACGAAAAAGGCATTGCCCGCTGCGTCCTGCTTGCCAAACGCGAAGAAGTCGAAGCCGTTGCCAAAGAACGCGGCATCACCCTGCCCGACTCTTTGGAAATCATCGATCCCGCCTCATTGGTCGAACAATACGTCGGGCCGATGTGCGAACTGCGCAAATCCAAAGGCCTGACACCCGAAGACGCGCGCAAGCAACTGCAAGACACCGTGGTACTCGGTACGATGATGATGGCGCAAAACGATGTGGACGGCTTGGTATCCGGCGCGGTTCATACAACCGCCAACACCATCCGCCCCGCCTTGCAACTGATTAAAACCGCACCGGGTGCAAGCCTCGTATCCAGCGTATTCTTTATGCTGCTGCCGAATCAGGTTCTGGTATTCGGCGACTGCGCGGTTAATCCGAACCCGACCGCGCAACAGCTTGCCGACATCGCCATCCAGTCTGCCGATTCCGCAAAAGCCTTCGGCATCGACCCGAAAGTGGCAATGATTTCCTACTCCACCGTCAACTCCGGCAGCGGTCCCGATGTCGATACCGTCATCGAAGCCACCAAACTTGCCCGGGAAAAACGCCCCGACCTCGCCATCGACGGCCCGCTGCAATATGACGCGGCAACCGTGCCGGGCGTGGGCAAATCCAAAGCCCCCGGCAGCCCGGTGGCAGGACAGGCAACCGTTTTGGTCTTCCCCGACCTGAACACCGGCAACTGCACCTATAAAGCCGTCCAACGCAGTGCCAACGTCTTGAGCGTCGGCCCGCTGCTGCAAGGCCTGCGCAAACCGGTCAACGACCTGTCGCGCGGCGCGCTGGTGGAAGACATCGTGTTCACCATCGCCCTGACTGCCGTTCAGGCAAAACAAATGGAAGGCTGACAAACGGCTTTCCGGGTTTGAACCCTATGCCGTCTGAAGACAGATTCCCGTTTTCAGACGGCATTTTTATCAGCCCGGCACATTTGTTTGTTAAAATCGCAGCCATATTGCAAAAAAAGAGGAGGAAGCCATGCAAACCGCCATTATCGATTACGGTATGGGCAACCTGCATTCCGTATTGAAATCCGTCCGGACGGCGGGGCAGCTTGCCGGAAAAAATACCGAAATCTTTTTAAGCGGCGACCCCGAACGCGTGTCCCGCGCCGACAAAGTCATTTTTCCCGGGCAGGGCGCGATGCCCGACTGTATGGCGGCACTGAAGCGCGGCGGCTTGGACGAGGCAGTCAAAGATGCCTTAAAAAACAAACCCTTTTTCGGAATCTGCGTCGGCGCGCAACTTTTATTCGACCACAGCGAAGAAGGAAACACCGACGGCTTGGGCTGGTTCGGCGGCAAAGTCAGACGCTTTGCCCGCGACCTCCGCGACCGGCAGGGATGCCGTCTGAAAGTCCCGCATATGGGCTGGAACACCGTGCGCCAAACCCAAAACCACCCGCTTTTTCAAGGCATCCCCCAAGACACGCGTTTTTACTTCGTCCACAGCTACTATTTCGACCCCGAAAATCCCGAAACCATATTGGGCGAAAGCGACTACCCGTCCCCGTTTGCCTGCATCGTCGGCAAAGACAACGTATTCGCCACGCAATTTCACACCGAAAAAAGCCATGATGCCGGGCTGACGATGTTGAAAAACTTTTTAAACTGGTAAGCCGGACACGGCCCCGCACAAGGAGAAAAATTATGCTGCTGATACCCGCCATCGATTTGAAAGAAGGACGCTGCGTCCGCCTGAAACAAGGGCTGATGGAAGAGGCGACCGTCTTTTCCGATTCGCCCGCCGACACCGCGCTGCACTGGTTCGAACAAGGCGCGCGCCGCCTGCATCTGGTAGATTTGAACGGTGCGTTTGCAGGCGTTCCGCAAAACCTGCCCGCCATCAAAGACATCCTTGCCGCCGTCGCCAAAGACATCCCCGTACAGCTCGGCGGCGGCATACGCGATTTGAAAACCATCGGACAATATTTGGATTTGGGCCTGAACGACGTGATTATCGGCACGGCGGCAGTCAAAAACCCCGACTTCGTGCGCGAAGCGTGCAAAGCCTTCCCCGGCAGGATTATCGTCGGGCTGGATGCCAAAGACGGTATGGCCGCCATCGACGGCTGGGCAACCGTAACCGGGCATCATGTGATTGATTTGGCAAAACGCTTTGAAGACGACGGTGTCAACAGCATCATCTACACCGACATCGGGCGCGACGGTATGATGAGCGGCGTGAACATCGACGCGACGGTCAAACTCGCCCAAGCCGTCCGCATTCCCGTCATCGCCTCCGGCGGACTGACCGGCTTGGACGACATCCGCGCCCTGTGTGCCGCCGAAAAACGTGGCGTAGCAGGCGCGATTACCGGCCGCGCGATTTACGAGGGCAGCATCGATTTTGCCCAAGCGCAGCAACTGGCAGATTCCCTCAACTAAAGGCATCCGATTATGGCACTGGCAAAACGCATCATCCCCTGTCTCGACGTAAAAGACGGGCGCGTCGTCAAAGGCGTGAACTTCATCGGTTTGCGCGACGCGGGCGACCCCGTCGAAGCCGCCAAACGCTACAACGGCGAAGGCGCGGACGAATTGACCTTCCTCGACATCACCGCCTCATCCGACAACCGCGACACCATCCTGCACATCATCGAAGAAGTTGCCGGACAAGTCTTCATCCCGCTGACCGTCGGCGGCGGCGTACGCACCGTTGCCGACATCCGCCGCCTGCTCAATGCCGGCGCGGACAAAGTCAGCATCAACACCGCCGCCGTTACCCGTCCCGACCTGATTGACGAAGCCGCCGGATTCTTCGGTTCGCAAGCCATCGTCGCCGCCGTCGATGCCAAAGCCGTCAACCCCGAAAACACACGCTGGGAAATCTTTACCCACGGCGGGCGAAATCCGACCGGTTTGGATGCGGTGGAATGGGCGGTCGAAATGCAAAAACGCGGCGCGGGCGAAATCCTGCTCACCGGTATGGACAGGGACGGGACGAAACAGGGTTTCAACCTGCCGCTGACCCGCGCCGTTGCCGAAGCCGTCGACATCCCCGTCATCGCCTCCGGCGGGGTCGGCAATGTCCGGCACCTGATTGAAGGCATAACCGAAGGCAAAGCCGATGCCGTACTTGCCGCCGGCATTTTCCATTTCGGGGAAATCGCCATCCGCGAAGCCAAACGCGCTATGCGCGAAGCCGGCATCGAAGTGCGCCTCTGACCGCCCCGACTATGCCGTCTGAAAGGAAATATGGATAAAAACCTGCTTGAAGCCGTCAAATTTGACGAAAAAGGTTTGGTTTGTGCCATCGCCCAAGATGCCGAAACCAAACGTGTTTTAATGGTGGCGTGGATGAACGCCGAAGCCCTGCAAAAAACCGTCGAAACCGGCTTTGCCCACTATTACAGCCGTTCGCGCCAAAAACAATGGATGAAGGGCGAAGAGTCGGGACACACGCAAAAAGTCCGCGAACTGCGCCTCGACTGCGACGGCGACGCCATTGTGATACTCATCGCCCAAAACGGCGGCATCGCCTGCCATACCGGGCGCGAAAGCTGCTTTTACAAAGTCTGGCGCGGCGGCGCGTGGGAAACCGCCGATGCCGTCCTGAAAGACGAAAAAGAGATTTACGGCAGCACGCACTGACCGCCTCCAACATTGAATTATCAGGCATTTTTTTGTACAATTTCGCCGTCTCAAACACTGTCCGGGCCGTCTGAAAAGCGGCCTGAACCTTTTTGCAAAGAAAACCATGTCCCAAGAAATCCTCGACCAAGTGCGCCGCCGCCGCACGTTTGCCATCATCTCCCACCCGGATGCGGGTAAAACCACGCTGACCGAAAAGCTCTTGCTGTTTTCGGGCGCGATTCAGAGTGCGGGTACGGTAAAAGGCAAAAAAACCGGCAAATTCGCCACCTCCGACTGGATGGACATCGAAAAGCAGCGCGGCATTTCCGTGGCATCGTCCGTGATGCAGTTCGACTACAAAGACCATACCGTCAACCTCTTGGACACGCCGGGACACCAAGACTTTTCCGAAGACACCTACCGCGTTTTGACCGCCGTGGACAGCGCATTGATGGTCATCGATGCGGCAAAAGGCGTGGAAGCGCAAACCATCAAACTTTTGAACGTCTGCCGCCTGCGCGATACGCCGATTGTTACGTTTATGAACAAATACGACCGCGAAGTGCGTGATTCTTTGGAACTTTTGGACGAAGTGGAAAACATCCTGCAAATCCGCTGCGCGCCCGTTACCTGGCCGATCGGTATGGGCAAAAACTTCAAGGGCGTGTACCACATCCTGAACGATGAAATCTATCTCTTTGAAGCGGGCGGCGAACGCCTGCCGCACGAGTTCGACATCATCAAAGGCATCGACAATCCCGAATTGGAACAACGCTTTCCGTTGGAAATCCAGCAGTTGCGCGACGAAATCGAATTGGTGCAGGCGGCTTCCAACGAGTTCAATCTCGACGAATTTCTCGCCGGCGAACTCACGCCCGTGTTCTTCGGCTCGGCGATTAACAACTTCGGTATTCAGGAAATCCTCAATTCATTGATTGACTGGGCGCCCGCACCGAAACCGCGCGACGCGACCATACGCATGGTCGAGCCGGACGAGCCGAAATTCTCCGGATTTATCTTTAAAATCCAAGCCAATATGGATCCGAAACACCGCGATCGTATCGCCTTCTTACGCGTCTGCTCCGGCAAATTCGAGCGCGGTATGAAGATGAAACACCTTCGCATCAACCGCGAAATCGCCGCCTCCAGCGTGGTAACCTTTATGTCGCACGACCGCGAGCTGGTGGAAGAAGCCTACGCCGGAGACATCATCGGTATCCCGAACCACGGCAACATCCAAATCGGCGACAGCTTCTCCGAAGGCGAACAACTGACGTTTACCGGCATCCCATTCTTCGCACCCGAACTGTTCCGCAGCGTCCGCATCAAAAACCCGCTGAAAATCAAGCAACTGCAAAAAGGTTTGCAACAACTCGGCGAAGAAGGCGCGGTACAGGTGTTCAAACCGATGAGCGGCGCGGATTTGATTTTGGGCGCGGTCGGCGTGTTGCAGTTTGAAGTCGTAACCTCGCGCCTCGCCAACGAATACGGCGTGGAAGCCGTGTTCGACAGCGCATCCATCTGGTCGGCGCGCTGGGTATCGTGCGACGACAAGAAAAAACTGGCGGAATTTGAAAAAGCCAACGCAGGCAACCTCGCCATCGACGCGGGCGGCAACCTCGCCTACCTCGCCCCCAACCGCGTGAATCTAGGACTCACGCAAGAACGCTGGCCGGACATCGTGTTCCACGAAACGCGCGAACATTCGGTCAAACTTTAAAAAGCAATCGGCGATAAAATGCCGTCTGAACCCGAAAAAAGGTCTTCAGACGGTATTTTTTGCCTGCAACTCAAACGCAGACGGTCAAAATCAAGGCGCATCGGATGCCGTTACCGGGTGCATCCCGGCCGCGTGAATTTGGGGTTGACGCAAGAACGCCGGCGGACATCGTGTTCCACGAAACGCGCGAACATTCGGTCAAACTTTAAAAAGCAATCGGCGATAAAATGCCGTCTGAACCCAAAAAAAGGTCTTCAGACGGCATTTTTTGCCTGCAACTCAAACGCAGACGGTCAAAATCAAGGCGCATCGGATACCGTTATCGGATGCGTCCCATCCGCATGAATTTGGGGCTGACGCAAGAACGCCGATGTGATTTCACATCCCGTACTGTTTCGACAGCTTCACATAATGCGCGGCGGAATACTTCAAAAAGGCTTTTTCCTCATCGGTCAACACGCGCACTTGTCTGACCGGCGAACCGACATAAAGATAGCCGCCCTCCAAACGTTTGCGCGGAGGCACGAGGCTGCCCGCGCCGATCATCACTTCGTCCTCAATCACGGCATCGTCCAGAACCGTCGTCCCCATGCCGACCAGGACGCGGTTGCCGATACGGCAGCCGTGCAGCATCACTTTGTGCCCCACGGTAACGTCTTCGCCGATAACCAGCGGCGACCCTTCGGGTTTGGCGGCGGTTTTGTGGGAAACGTGCAGGACGCTGCCGTCCTGTATATTGCTGCGCGCGCCGACGGTGATGCTGTTCACATCGCCGCGCAACACGGCGCACGGCCACACGGAAACATCTTCGGCAAGCGACACTTCGCCGATGACGACGCACGCTTCGTCTATCATACAGGTTTCGTGGATTTCGGGCGTGCGGTTTTGGAAAGTTCGGATTGCGTTCATTTTTCCTCCTTCGGTAAGATATATATTGTTAAAGGATTTATTAAACATTCCCTCTGATTGCTTTTAAAATCCTGCCTGTAATATCGACCCCGAGTAATGTGATTATCGGGAATATCAGCTTATATATCAACTTATTGGACTTTAACAGCATAAACCTTAAATGATACGCCCTTCTTTTTATATCAGCATCACACTCTATATTTTTACTCGTCATTATAAAAAGCAAAACGAGATATTCGTAGGAAAGAAAAGAATAAAGATAACTTGATATATCCCTATTAAATTCCATTTCCGCATTTTTCTCCAAAATATATAATAATGACTTTATACTTTTTTCCGAAACAGTTCCCGTAATAGAATCTTTTCTTCCCTGCCGATAATAGTAATAACAACCGTCCAAATAAGAAAAAGTTGTTGCCGCATTAAATAATCTCATTGACCATTCGATATCTTCAGAATAAATCCCCTTTTCAAAAAACAGTTTTTCTTTAATAATCAATTCTCTTTTTATAATCTTATTCCACGCCGAACCCGGAAATTTTCTAAATCGGCATAATCCTTTCAAAACTTCGACTTTGGATTGATTGAGTATTTTTTCAGGCTGATAATCTTCGCCAAAATGTGAAACACTTCCCTTATCATATTTAACTGCATTTAAAAAAACCACATCCGGCATATCAATATCATCTTTACTAAGAAAATCCAGCAAGACCTGACAATTAATAAAATCATCCGAATCAATAAAGACTATATATTTTCCGTTTGAATTTTTTATTCCGGTATTTCTCGCCTCCGACAACCCTTGGTTATCCTGATATATATATTTGATATTTGGTGTCCGGTGTTTGTTGTTTGTTGTTTGTTGTTTGTTGTTTGTTGTTTGTTGTTTGTTGTTTGTTGTTTGTTGTTTGTTGTTTGTTGTTTGTTGTTTGTTGTTTGTTGTTTGATATTTTATCTATATATTTGTAACATATATCTTCACTTCCGTCTTTTGACCCGTCATTCACAAGGATAAGTTCGACATTTTCATTACTTAATATAGGTTCTATGGAACTTAAACACGCTTCCAAATAACTCTCGACATTATAAATGGGAACTACGATACTTAAATCCATATCTTTCTCATTTTACTAAATAATTTTAATCTTAACCCAATCATAACCGGCGGGCGGGGAAACGCCCCCTCCCTGTTTGATAACGGACGCGCCGTTTCCTGCCGCCCGAAAGGTTTCAGACGGCAGGGATTCCGGTTATTTGCCCGCTTTGAGCCCTTGCCACAGCTTCACGCCCAGTTTGGCGGATTCTGCGGATTTGGGCGATACGATGAAACTTTTTTCCATCAGTTCTTTGGTCGGGAAAATCGATGGATCGTTTGTGTATTTGGCTTCCATCAAATCACGCGCGGGCCGGCTGGCGGGCGCGTAGGTAACGAAGCTGCCGTTTTTCGCCGCCACCTCGGGCAGGAGCGTGTAGTCGATATAGCGGTGGGCGTTGGCGACGTTTTGCGCGTCGCGCGGAATCATAAAGGAATCCACCCACACGCCCACGCCGGTTTTCGGGGTCAATACTTTGATTTCCACGCCGTTTGCGGCTTCTTCGGCACGAGTTTTAGCAATGTTCAAATCGCCGCCGTAACCGATGGCGGCACACAGGTTACCTGCCGCCATATCGTCGATATAGCCGGAAGAGCTGAAGCGTTTCACGTCGCCCCGGACGGCTTTCATCATATCGACGGCGGCTTTGATGTCTTCGGGATTTTCACTGTTGGGGTCTTTGCCCAAATAGTGCAACGCCAAGGGAATCTGTTCGATTGCGCTGTCGAAATAGCTGATGCCGCAGGATTTGAGTTTGGCGGTGTATTCGGGGTTGAACACCAAATCCCATTCGTTTTCGGGCAGCTTGTCCGTACCCAATGCCTTTTGCACCTGCCGCGTATTGATTGCCAAGGTGTTGATGCCCCAGAAATAGGGGACGGCGTATTCGTTGCCCGGATCGACGGCTTCCATCATTTTCAGCAAATCTTTATCGATGTTGCCGTAATGGGGGATTTGCGCCTTGTCGATTTTCTGATACGCGCCCGCTTTGATTTGACGGCCGACGTTGGCGATGGACGGCGCGGTCAGGTCATAGCCGGATTTGCCGGTCAGGACTTTTGCCTCCAGTGTTTCGTTGCTGTCGTAATAATCAGAACGCGTCTTGATGCCGGTTTCTTTTTCAAAGGCGGCAACGGTTTCGGGATCGACATAATCCGACCAGTTGTAGATGTTGAGTTTGCCCGATTGTCCGGCTTCGGGCTTGGCGGAGGGGGCTTGGGCGGCGGTATCGCTTCCGCCGCCGCACGCAGTCAAGGCGAGGCTCAGGATTGCCGCTGCCACCAGTGTTTTTTTCATGGTTTTCGACCTTTCGTTCAAAAATAAAAAACATTGCAGGGACGGCCTGGCCGCCTGCATCGGAAGCTGTGGGGGCGGCCGGTCGGCTTTCTTGGCCCTTGGTGCAGCAAGGTTTGCATTAAACGGCAAAAACAGCCGGGGCGCAACCGTTAATTTTCACGGGTTTGCCGTTCCGGCGCACGATCGGGCGGTAATGCGGGACATTGTTCCGCCTGCGTGAAAATGCCGTCTGAAACGGACGGTGTGCATTTCAGACGGCATTTTTCAAAACGGCAAATCAGTTGCTCAACACGTCCACGCCTTTGGGCGGGGTAAACTTGAACGCGCCGCGCGAGAGTTGGGGATTGGTATTCAAACCGCCGAAACTGATGGAGGTTTGGTTACCGAAGCCGTCTTTCAACTGCATGGCGGCGAGGTTGCCGCCTTTGAAGCCGATGCGGATGTATTGGTAGCCGGCGTTGTTGCGTTTGGGCGTTGCCAGCACATAATCGATGCCGTTGGACGAACCGTCCTCTTTCAGCGTGTAGCTGCTTTCGAGGGCGGTTTTGTTCGACAGGATGGCGGCGGGGCTGCCGCCTATAGCCTGGTCTTGGGACGACTTGGTCACTTGTGCCAAATCGACATCGTAGAGCCAAACGGTTTGACCGTCGCCGACAATAGTCTGTTTGTAGGGCGAAGTGTATTCCCATTTGAAGAGGCCCGGGCGCAGGATTTTGAACGTGCCGTGCGCGGTTTGGGTTTTCTTTTTGCTTTGGACGGTTTGGGTGAAGCTGCCGCTGATACCGTCGGCATCGTTGTTGAATTGCTTGAGCGCGTCCACCGCGCCCGCCTGTGCGGAAGCGACGGCGACGGTCAGGGAGCAAATGGCGAGGAATTGGAACAGGTTGTGCGGTTTCATCATTATTTTTCCTTGTCGGGATGGTGTAGCGTAAAGTATCGGCGCGGCAAAACAATCATACGGGCGGCGTTACGGGCGGTTTGCATTTTGCAAACCGCGTTTTCCGAGGGCTGATTTTTTTGACCACCCGGAAAAGGCAGGCGCGCCACGCTGCCCTTTAATTGTGTGCCGCGTTATAGTGGATTAACAAAAATCAGGACAAGGCGACGAAGCCGCAGACAGTACAAATAGTACGGAACCGATTCACTTGGTGCTTCAGCACCTTAGAGAATCGTTCTCTTTGAGCTAAGGCGAGGCAACGCCGTACTGGTTTTTGTTAATCCACTATATTTGACGGTTTGGGCGCGGAATGCCGAATCGCGGAGATTATATGCCTCATCTTGTTTTTTTTAAACGCTATAATATTCGTTTTCCGAACACGGCGGACTTGAGATGAAACCCGATATTTATGCTTTGCTGGAACGCGCCCTGCTTTCGGGCGACCCCGATGAAAAAGGACGGCTGACGGACGAGGCGTTTGCCGCCGTTCAAAATGCGGACGGGGCGGAGGCAAACGCGCCGCCGGCGGACTTCCCCCGCGCGGGACGGCCGCCGAAGCCTGTTTTGGTCGCGCCGTCGCAACTGACGCCGCGCAAGATGAACACGGCAGAAGGCTATGCGGCGATGCTGCACGCGATTGCGCATATCGAGTTTAACGCCATCAATCTGGCTTTGGACGCGGCATACCGTTTCCGCATGCTGCCGTTTCAGTTTGTGCGCGACTGGGTGCGGGTGGCGAAGGAAGAGGTGTACCATTTCCGCCTGATGCGCGAAAGGCTGCGCGCTTTCGGCTTCGATTACGGCGATTTCGAGGCGCACAACCATTTGTGGGACATGGCGTATAAAACCGCCTACGACCCGCTGTTGCGCATGGCGTTGGTGCCGCGCGTGTTGGAGGCGCGCGGGCTGGACGTTACGCCGGGGATACGCGCGAAGGTGGAACAGCGCGGCGATTCGGAAACCTGCGGCGTGTTGGACATCATCTACCGCGACGAAGTGGGCCATGTCGCCATCGGCAACCATTGGTATCAACACCTCTGCCGCGAACGCGGTTTGGAACCTGTCGCCCTGTTCCGCAGTCTGATTGCCCGTTACGATATGTTTATCTTCCGCGGCTATGTGAACATCGAAGCGCGCGAAAAAGCCGGCTTCAGCCGCTTTGAATTGGATATGTTGGAAAATTTCGAGCAGGGTTTGAAACAAGGCAAAAAGGTCGTCTGAAAACTCCGAATCCGGATTTTCAGACGACCTCTGTTGAGGAACATTATGTCTCACCATCACGAACACCATCATCACGCACACGCCCACACGCATACCGCCAACAAAAAAGTATTGCGCGTGTCGTTCATCATCATCGCCGTCTTTATGCTGCTGGAGGCGGTCGGCGGCTGGCTGACCCACTCGCTCGCGCTGCTTTCCGACGCGGGGCATATGTTCAGCGACGCATTTTCCTTGGGCGTGGCGTTGTGGGCGTTCAAACTCGGCGAAAAAGAAACTACGCTGCAAAAGACCTTCGGCTACAAACGTTTTGAAATCCTCACCGCCATGTTTAACGGCTTGTCGCTGGTGGTCATCGCCGTGCTGATTTTCTACGAAGCCGTCAAACGCCTGCTTTATCCGCCCGAAATCGCCACGCTGGGGATGCTCGTCATCAGCGTCGTCGGCCTGCTGGTCAACATCGGCGTGGCGGTTTACATGCTGAAAAACAGCGACACCGAAGCCAACGTCAACATGCGCGGCGCGTATCTGCACGTTTTAAGCGACCTTGTCGGCTCGGTCGGCGCGATTGCTACCGCCGTACTCATGATGGCGTTCGGCTGGAAATGGGCAGACCCGCTCGCCAGCGTGTTCGTTGCCGCGTTGGTCGGACGCAGCGGCTGGGGTCTGCTCAAACAAACGCTGCACATCCTGATGGAAGGCACGCCTGAAAACATCCACACCGACGACCTGCTCGCCATCATCCGCAACACCGACGGCGTCAAATCCGTCCACGACTTACACATCTGGACGATTACCAGCAATATCAACGCATTATCCTGCCACATCGTCGTGGACGGCAGCATGACCGTTGCCGAATCCGAACAAATCGCCTACCGCATCGAACACGAGTTGTCCCACAAAAACATCGGACACTGCACCATCCAAATCGAAAGCGAACACCACCCGCACAAAAACGAGATTTTGTGTTCGCCCTATGCAGAAGCACATCACAGCCACAGCCATTAAACCAACAAGGCCGTCTGAAGACCTTTCAGACGGCCTCCACCAAAGGAAAACACATGATACAAGCCGTATTGTTCGATCTCGACGGCACGCTCGCCGACACCGCTCCCGACCTCGGCGGCGCACTCAACACCGTATTGCGCCGCCACAACCTGCCCGAGAAAAACATCGCGGAAATCCGCCCGTATGCCGGACACGGCGCGGCAGGGCTGCTCAAACTCGGCGCAGGCATCACCCCCAACCACACCGACTATGCCCGATGGCGCGCCGAATACCTAGACGAATACGACAGCCGCTACGCCCAAGACACCACCCTCTTCGACGGCGTGAACGAACTCATCGTCGAACTCGGCAGACGCGGCATCAAATGGGGCATCATCACCAACAAACCCATGCGCTTCACCGACAAACTCGTTCCCAAACTCGGATTCGCCGTTCCGCCCGCCACCGTCGTCAGCGGCGACACCTGCGGCGAACCCAAACCCGGCATCAAACCCATGCTGTATGCGTGCGGACAAATCCACGCCAACCCGCGACACACGCTCTATGTCGGCGATGCGGAACGCGATATGCAGGCGGGACGCAACGCCGGTATGAAAACCGTCCTCGCCGAATGGGGCTACATCTCAGATGAAGACGATACCGACTCATGGCAACCCGACTACCGCATCGCCACACCGATCGGGCTACTCGGGACGCTAAACAAAATCCGTCCTTGAAAAATGCCGTCTGAAACCCTTCAGACGGCATTTCCCGCATTCAGCTACAATCCCGACACCACATCAAAACCTGCGCTTCAATTTGCACGCCTGAAGGATGTGTACCGCCAGTTCCTCAACCGACTTGTCCGTCGTATTCGCAAATGGAATGCCATGCCGTCTGAACATACTCTGCGCGTCCGCCACCTCGCTGCGGCAGGTGTCGATGCGCGCATAAGTCGAATTCGGACGGCGTTCCTGACGGATGGCCTGCAGGCGTTCCGGCTGGATGGTCAACCCGAACAGCTTGTCTTTATACGGCTTGACCATACGCGGCAGATCGGCCGATTCCAAATCGTCGGGAATCAGCGGATAGTTTGCCGCACGGATGCCGTATTGCAACGCCAGATACAGGCAGGTCGGCGTTTTGCCCGAACGGGACACGCCCATCAGAATCACATCAGCCTCCTGAAGGTTCTTATCGCTGACCCCGTCATCGTGGTTCAAAGAAAAATTGACCGCCTCCATACGCGCATCGTAACGCTTCGTATTGCCGATACTGTGATGCCCCTGTTCGGCGGCAACCGCCTCGGTGTTGAGTTCCTTTTCCAAAAGCCCGAGGAAGGTTTCAAAAAAATTGATGTGGAAAGCGTCTGCCTGTTTGATGATTTCACGGATTTCGTCATTGACCACGCTGACAAACGCAATCGGACGCTGACCGTTTTCCTGCCGGCTCCGATTGACCTTCTCCACCACCGCGCGCGCCTTTTCCGGCGTATCGACAAACGGGTGCGTATGGCGTTTGAACGACAGATTGCCAAACTGGTTCAGCAAAGCCTCGCCGATATTCTCGGCAGTCAGACCGGTACGGTCGGAAATGTAAAACACATGGCGCGGACTGCTCATCTTCCATCCTTAAAACACAGGTTTAAAACCCCATCATAACAGCAGCGGCAGACACAAGGAAAGCACCCGCAGTACGCCTACCTCGGATTACACCCAAACAGACACAATATTATTTTGAAATAAAATTATTTAGATAAAGTATTTTTTGGCAGAAAATTTTAAAAAATAAACAAGAAAATCAAACAGAAAAAAACATTAACCTATTCAAACCATCTGTTTTACAAAGAAAATACCCAAAAAAGGAAACATACCGGCTGCAAGTTTCAAACCGCTACACACACCGAAACCGCAATTTTTCAGACGGCATCATGATTTTAAAACGGATAAAACACATGACAGCAGAGGAACGAATCGCTTAAAATAAGCAAGCGGATTTGTTTCTTTTTTAACATATTTTGGATTGGACACACAAATGGCCGACAACTACGTAATCTGGTTTGAAAACCTGCGTATGACAGATGTTGAACGCGTGGGCGGTAAAAACGCCTCGCTGGGCGAAATGATCAGTCAGCTGACCGAAAAAGGCGTGCGCGTCCCCGGCGGCTTTGCCACCACGGCCGATGCCTACCGCGCATTCCTCGCACACAACGGTCTGAGCGAACGCATTTCCGCCGCACTGGCAAAATTGGATGTCGAAGACGTTGCCGAACTGGCACGCGTCGGCAAAGAAATCCGCCAATGGATTTTGGACACGCCCTTCCCCGAACAGCTCGATGCCGAAATCGAAGCGGCATGGAACAAAATGGTTGCCGATGCCGGAGGCGCGGACATTTCCGTCGCCGTACGCTCTTCCGCAACCGCCGAAGACCTGCCGGACGCATCATTTGCCGGCCAACAGGAAACCTTCTTGAACATCAACGGCTTGGAAAACGTTAAAGAAGCGATGCACCATGTATTCGCCTCCCTGTACAACGACCGCGCCATTTCCTACCGCGTCCATAAAGGCTTCGAACACGACATCGTCGCCCTGTCCGCCGGCGTGCAGCGTATGGTGCGTTCCGACAGCGGCGCATCAGGTGTGATGTTTACCCTCGACACCGAATCCGGCTACGACCAAGTCGTCTTTGTTACCTCCTCTTACGGTCTGGGCGAAAACGTCGTACAAGGCGCGGTCAACCCGGACGAATTTTATGTGTTCAAACCCACGCTCAAAGCGGGCAAGCCCGCCATCCTGCGTAAAACCATGGGTTCGAAACACATCAAAATGATTTTTACCGACAAAGCCGAAGCCGGCAAATCGGTAACCAACGTCGATGTCCCCGAAGAAGACCGCAACCGCTTCTCCATTACCGACGAAGAAATTACCGAGTTGGCACACTACGCGCTGACCATCGAAAAACACTACGGCCGCCCGATGGACATTGAGTGGGGGCGCGACGGCTTGGACGGCAAACTCTACATCCTGCAAGCCCGTCCCGAAACCGTCAAATCCCAGGAAGAAGGCAGCCGCAACCTGCGCCGCTTTTCCATCAACGGCGACAAAACCATCTTGTGCGAAGGCCGCGCCATCGGTCAGAAAGTCGGACAGGGCAAGGTACGCCTGATTAAAGATGCTTCCGAGATGGATTCCGTCGAAGCTGGCGACGTACTCGTTACCGACATGACCGACCCGGATTGGGAACCGGTGATGAAACGTGCTTCCGCCATCGTTACCAACCGCGGCGGCCGTACCTGCCACGCCGCCATCATCGCGCGCGAACTGGGCATTCCTGCCGTTGTCGGCTGCGGCAATGCAACCGAATTGCTGAAAAACGGTCAAGAAGTTACCGTATCCTGTGCCGAAGGCGATACCGGCTTTATCTACTCCGGCCTGCTGGACGTACAGATTACCGATGTCGCCTTGGACAATATGCCCAAAGCACCCGTCAAAGTGATGATGAACGTCGGCAATCCCGAACTCGCATTCAGCTTCGCCAATCTGCCCAGCGAAGGCATCGGCTTGGCGCGTATGGAATTTATCATCAACCGCCAAATCGGCATCCACCCGAAAGCCTTGTTGGAATTTGACAAACAAGATGACGAATTGAAAGCGGAAATTACCCGCCGTATCGCCGGTTACGCGTCCCCTGTAGACTTCTACGTCGATAAAATTGCCGAAGGCGTGGCGACATTGGCCGCATCGGTTTATCCGCGTAAAACCATCGTCCGTATGTCCGACTTCAAATCCAACGAATACGCCAACCTGGTCGGCGGCAGCGTATACGAACCGCATGAAGAAAACCCGATGTTGGGCTTCCGCGGTGCGGCGCGTTATGTCGCCGAAAGTTTCAAAGACTGCTTCGCCCTTGAGTGCAAAGCATTGAAACGCGTCCGCGACGAAATGGGTTTGACCAACGTCGAAATCATGATTCCGTTCGTCCGCACTTTGGGCGAAGCCGAAGCCGTTGTTAAAGCCCTGAAAGAAAATGGTCTGGAACGCGGCAAAAACGGTCTGCGCCTGATTATGATGTGCGAACTGCCGAGCAACGCGGTATTGGCGGAACAATTCCTGCAATACTTCGACGGCTTCTCCATCGGCTCCAACGACATGACCCAACTGACCCTTGGCCTCGACCGCGACAGCGGCTTGGTGTCCGAATCCTTCGACGAACGCAACCCTGCCGTCAAGGTGATGCTGCATCTTGCCATCTCCGCCTGCCGCAAGCAGAACAAATATGTCGGCATCTGCGGTCAAGGCCCGTCCGACCATCCGGACTTTGCCAAATGGCTGGTTGAAGAAGGCATAGAAAGCGTCTCCCTGAATCCGGATACCGTCATCGAAACCTGGCTATATTTGGCTGATGAATTGAATAAATAATCAATGCCCATACCCCCAAGCCTGAAAAGCTCGGGGGTATTTTTCCAAACGACTTTACTCAAGCGATATATCCTGCCGATAAAGGCTAACCCCGCCTGAGATAATATTTGACACCTGCACGCCGACTGCCTACAATTCCCCCTTTCTCCGAGCAACCGGTAACGGTCAGCTTCTTCTTTCAGACGGCATCCGCCCGTCTTTTCCTCTTCTATATATCATTATTATGCACGTCTCTGAATTACAAACCCTGCACATTTCCAAACTTTTAGAGTTGGCAGAAGAACACGCTATCGAAAATGCCAACCGTTTCCGCAAGCAAGACTTGGTTTTTGCCATCGTCCGTCAAATGATGAAAAAAGGCGAGAGTTTTACCTGCTCCGGCACACTCGAAATCCTGCCCGACGGTTTCGGTTTCCTCCGAAGTGCGGATACCTCCTATCTCGCGGGTCCTGATGACATATATGTCTCACCCACCCAAATCCGACGCTTCAACCTGCATACGGGCGACACCATCGAAGGCAGCGTGCGCGTCCCCAAAGACAACGAACGCTATTTTGCCCTAGTCAGACTGGATTCCATCAACGGCGACCACCCGGAAGTATGCCGCCATAAAATCCTGTTTGAAAACCTGACCCCGCTGTTTCCGACCCAACAGTTGAAGCTGGAACGCGACTTAAAGTCCGAAGAAAACCTGACCGGACGCGCCATTGACCTGATTTCGCCCATCGGCAAAGGTCAGCGCGCCCTCTTGGTTGCCCCGCCCAAAAGCGGTAAAACCGTGATGCTGCAAAATATTGCCCACGCCGTTACCGCAAACTATCCTGAAGTCGAACTCATCGTCCTCTTGATTGACGAACGCCCCGAAGAAGTAACCGAAATGAGCCGTTCCGTCCGAGGAGAAGTGGTTTCCTCCACATTTGACGAGCCGGCGCAACGCCACGTCCAAGTTGCCGAAATGGTGCTTGAAAAAGCCAAGCGTATGGTGGAACACAAAAAAGACGTGGTCATCCTGCTGGACTCGATTACCCGCCTTGCCCGCGCCTACAATACCGTCGTGCCTACCTCGGGCAAAATCCTGACCGGCGGTGTCGATGCCAACGCACTGCACCGTCCCAAACGTTTCTTCGGCGCGGCGCGCAACGTGGAAGAAGGCGGTTCGCTGACCATTATCGCCACCGCATTGGTTGAAACCGGCAGCCGTATGGACGATGTGATTTACGAAGAATTCAAAGGCACCGGCAATATGGAATTGCACCTTGACCGCCGTATGGCGGAAAAACGCCTCTTCCCCGCCATCAACATCAACAAATCCGGCACGCGCCGCGAAGAGCTGCTTGTCCCGAACGACCAGTTGCAACGTATGTGGCTCTTACGCAAATTCCTGCACCCGATGGATGAAATCGAGGCAGCCGAATTTTTAATCGGAAAAATCAAAGCCTCTAAAAACAATGATGATTTCTTTGAACTGATGCGCGGCAAATAAACACGCCGCCCGCATTAATGCGAAATGCCGTCTGAAACCTGAAAATCGGGTTTCAGACGGCATTTTTCACGTTTGCCGCCGATGGATAAACATACTGCCTGCAACGCTTAACGGCTGTCTTTCCACTGATAATATTTCGAGCCGAGGAAGGAACCGAGTTTGCGCAAAAACGGTTGGAGGATGATGTTCGGCTGGCGCAACTGCTCAAACGGCTTCAGACGGCATTCGTCCCCTAAAATTGCTTCGGCAACCGCCAGGCCTGCAATGCCCGTTATCGCCATCCCGTGCCCGGAATAACCTTGCGTATAAAAAACATTCGGGGCCAAACGTCCGAAATGCGGGACAAGGTTGGCGGTGATGTCGCACTCCCCGCCCCACGAATATTCGATTTTGACATCGGCAAGCTGCGGAAAAACTTTAAGCATATCTTGGCGGACAAGTTCGGTCATACGCGCGGGATCGTCGATAAATTCGTGGTCTTTGCCGCCGAAAAGCAGCCTGCCGTCTGCGCTGAGGCGGTAATAGTCCAAAATATGGCGGTTGTCGCATACTGCCATATTGTTGCGGATAAGCCCTTTTGCGCGCGCGCCCAAGGGTTCGGTGGCAATAATAAAGGTGCTGACGGCAATCGCCTTGCGCTCCAAAGGCCGGAATATCGGATTCAAACCGGCATAGGTATTGACGGCGTACACCAGATTTTTGCATTCAACGCTGCCTTCGGGCGTGTAAACCAGCCAACCGTTTTGATAAGGTTCGATGCGTATCATGGGAGAATGCTCAAAAATCTGCGCACCGGCTTTGGCAGCGGCACCGGCAACACCCAACGTGTAATTGAGCGGATGAAGATGCCCGGACAAGGGATCGAACTGTGCCCCTTGGTACATATCGCTATCAAGCTGCTGTTTCAACTCGGCTTTATCCCAAAGCTGATAATGACTCGCACCGTAATGCCGTTGGGCGTGTTCATGCCACTGCTGCAACTCTTCCCAATGCTGCGGACGGACGGCAACCGTGGCATAACCGCGCTGCCAATCACAGTCAATCGCATATTTGCGTACGCGCTCGTCCACAAGCTCAACCGCCTGCAAAGACTGTTGCCAAAACCATTGCGCCTGCTCCAAGCCGACCTGTTTTTCAATTTCCCCCATACCGCAGGCGTAGTCGCTGATAACCTGCCCGCCGCTCCGTCCCGACGCGCCGAAGCCGATACGCGCAGCTTCCAAAACGACGGCTTCATGTCCGTGTTCCGCCAGCGGCAATGCGGTGCACAAACCGCTCAAGCCGCCACCGATGATACAGGTATCAGTTTTCAGACGGCATTGGAGTTTCGGATAAACAGTATGAGGATTAACCGAACTGAAATAATAAGAAGGCAGATATTCTTGAAAATCAGGGCGAATCATTATGTTTGCTTTATCAGGTGTATTTTCAGACGGTATGATGCGGTTTGCCGGACCATGCCGTCTACTTTAAGAAAACAGGCTGACCTGATAATGCGGTCAGCCTGCCCTGTCGGTCAATGCGCTTTCTCGGCAGCCAGTTTTTCCTGGCGGTAGGCTTCTGCCGCTTCTCGGTCGCGCTTGGTCGCCTGCCTCATCATCCAATAGTTGACGACAATCACCAGCGTTCCGATGATGCCGATGAGGATGGTTGCCAAAACGTTCATCTGCGGGTCGAGGCCCAGCTTGATTTTGGAGAAAATTACCTGCGGCAATGTGGATGAACCCGGGCCGGAGAGGAATGAGGTAATCACCAAATCGTCCAGCGACAGGGTAATGCCGAGCAGGAAGCCGGAGGCAATCGCGGGCGCAATCAGCGGCAGGGTAATCACGAAAAAGATTTTCAGCGGCCGCGCACCCAAATCCATTGCAGCTTCTTCGAGCGATTGGTCAAGCTCAACCAGGCGCGAACGGATAACAACGGTAATGTATGCCATGCAAAGCGTGGTATGTCCTAAGAAAATAGTGAAAAAGCCTCGATCAAAATAAAGCGATTGCAGCAATTCGCTACCTTGCAGAAACATCTGCACCTGAATAATCAGGAGCAGCATAGACAGACCGGTAATCACGTCGGGCATCACCATAGGTGCGGAAATCATACCGGCAAACAAGGTACTGCCGCGGAAACGTTTGATACGCGCCATCGCATAGCCCGCCAGCGTCCCCAAAACCACGGCGGCAAGCGAAGACACGACGGCAATACGCAGCGATAACCAAGCAGCTTCCAAGATGGTGTCGTTTTCCAGCAATGCGCCGTACCACTTGGTCGAAAAGCCGCCCCAAACGGTAACAAGCTTGGATTCGTTAAACGAATAGACAACCAAAACGACCAGCGGGATATACAGAAACGCCAGCGACAGTGCCAACATCAGTTTCAAGAACCAAGATAATTTGGATTTCTGCATTATTTGGCTCCTTCTTCCAATTCGCGGTTTTCATAGTGCTGGAACAGCGCAATCGGCACGACCAGCAGCGCGACCATCACAACAGCGACGGCAGAAGCCAGCGGCCAGTTGTTTTGATCGAAGAATGCCTGCCACAATACTTTACCAATCATCAGGTTTTCCGAACCGCCGACCAGCTCGGGAATGACGAACTCGCCGACAGCAGGGACAAACACCAGCATCGAACCTGCAATAATGCCGGTTTTCGACAAAGGCAGGGTAATCGTCAAGAACGATTTGACCGGCCCCGCGCCCAAGTCGGAAGCCGCTTCGAGCAGGCGGTTGTCGAGTTTCACCAGTTGCGTATATAGCGGCAGAATCATAAACGGCAGATAGGCGTAAACCATTACCAAATTTAACGAAAACGCATTGTAGAACAAATCTAGTGGTTCGCTGACAATACCCATCTTAATCAACAGGTTGTTTACAATGCCGTTATGTCCGAGCAGGCCCATCCACGCATAGACGCGCAACAGGAACGATGTCCAAAAGGGCAGCATAATGGCAAGCAGCAAACCATTGCGGACGGAAGGATTGGCACGGGAAATCGCATAGGCGGTCGGATAACCGACCAACAGGCAGATAACCGTCGTCGTCAGTGCAGTTTTTATTGAAGACCAATAGGTCATCAGATAGATATTGCTATTTTCACTGTCGCCGAAGGGATTCAGGGTATGCCAAAAATTTTGGAAAATATCGGCATAGTTTTGATAGCTGACGGCGATGTTCAGACGGCCTAAATCTTCGTCGATACTGGTCAGCGGCGTAAACGGCGGAATGGCGATTTCTTGTTCGGCAAAGCTGATTTTCAGCACGATGGCAAACGGAATCAGAAACAGCACCAAAAGCCAAATATACGGTACGGCAATCACCGCACGCTGCCCCGGGCGGCGGAACAGTTTGTTTTTCAGTTTTTTAAGGTTCATTGCATTCCCCTTAAATCAACGGAACAACGGAGTCGGTTGGTTTTCCGGCCAACTGATATACACGGTTTCGTCCCAAGTCGGCGGTGTAATGTTGCGCACATACCAGTAAGGTGCAGGAACTTGGCTTTTAACGACACGGCCGTTGGCGAGTTTGATATGGTATATGGCGAAGCTGCCCAAATAGGCAATTTCTTTTACCGTGCCTTTCGCCCAGTTATAATTACCCAAATGATCAGGTTTTTCTTTATACAAATCGATATCTTCGGGACGGATACTGACCCACAGGTCCTGTTCGCTCGGGCCGCCCAAACCGTGGTCGATGCGGACGTGGTTTTCTAAACCTTCGCATTCGATAACGGCATAATCCGCGTGATCTTCAATCACGACACCGTCAAAAATATTGGTTTCGCCGATAAACTCGGCAGTAAAGCGGCTGTTGGGATAGTCATACACATCGCTGGGTGTACCGACCTGCTGCAACTGACCGTCAGACATAATGGCGATGCGGGTCGCCATCGTCATGGCTTCTTCTTGGTCGTGCGTAACCATAATACAGGTTACGCCGACTTGTTCCAGCGTATTGACCAACTCAAGCTGGGTTTGCTGGCGCAATTTCTTGTCCAATGCCCCCAAAGGTTCGTCAAGCAACAGGATTTTCGGACGTTTTGCCAAACTGCGTGCCAAAGCGATGCGCTGTTGCTGACCGCCGGACAATTGGTGCGGTTTACGTTTGGCAAATTTGGTCATCTGAACCAGGCGGAGCATTTCTTCGACGCGCGCATCGATTTCGCCTTTAGGCATTTTGTCCTGTTTCAGACCGAAGGCAATGTTTTGCTCTACGGTCATATGCGGAAAAAGCGCGTAACTTTGGAACATCATATTGATGGGGCGGTCATAGGGTGCAAGTTTGGTAATATCCTGACCGTCAAGGATAATTTTCCCCTGATTGGGGCTTTCCATACCCGCCAGCATACGCAGCAGCGTGGATTTTCCGCTGCCGGAACTGCCCAAAAGGGCGAAGATTTCGTGTTGATAAATGTCCAAGTCGATGTTATCGACAGCGTAATTGTCACCAAACTTTTTCACCAAGCCTTGGATTTGCAGATAAGGTTTGGCTGAAGACGCAGTGGTTGCGGTCATAATGGCAATACTCCAATAAAAAGACGAGTACCGGCAAAACGGATTTTCGAATGGGTGATAAAAAGCTGTTTGATTGCTGGCGGGAGTCGCAACGTCTGATGCCGTCTGAAACTCTTGTGAAGCGCACGGGCAGCATGAAATGGAACAGGATTCCAAAGAACTTTGTATTATATTAGTTTATGCGGTTTTCGGGCAATAAATATGGATTTGAACTTGTCGGAAAGCAACAGAAAAGAAAACACCGCCCATTTTTTCTGGGCGGTGTCGGAAAGCGCAATTATTTACGCAGACCCAAGCGGGTAATCAACGCACGATACGTATCGGGTTGGGTACGGCGCAAATATGCCAACAAGCGGCGTCGTTGGCTGACCATTTTCAACAGGCCGCGACGGCTGTGGTGGTCTTTGGGGTTGGCTTTGAAGTGGGGGGTCAGGTCGTTGATGCGGAAAGTCAACAGGGCGACTTGTACTTCAGAAGAGCCGGTGTCGCCTTCTTTACGTTGGAAATCTTTAACGATTTGTGCTTTTTGTTCTACGGTCAATGCCATAATGAAAACTCCAAAAATATAAGAATCCCCATAGGGATTCGGACAAGTTTGCCAAGCCTCGACAACGGCAAACTCCCTATTCCTGAAACAGGAACGGCGCATTATCACACAATTTTTGCTGTTCTGCACGATATTTTGCGATGTCGGCGAAATGCCGTCTGAAAACGGAGACATCTTCCGGTTTCAGACGGCATTTGACATCAGACCACAATTTCTTCCTTCTGTTTCGCTTCCTTGGCGATATTTTCACGACTCAAGCCGAACATCAGCAAGAGCGGGCTGGCAACCAATACGGAAGAATAAATGCCGAACACAATGCCGATGGTCAACGCCATAGAAAAACCGTGCAAGGCCGCACCGCCGAACACCAGCATAGAAACAACCATCGCCTCGGTCGAACCGTGGGTAATGATGGTGCGGCTCATGGTGGCGGTAATCGCGTTGTCGATGACTTCCGGCACGGTATGTCCGCGCATCGCCGACTTGCGGAAGTTTTCACGGATACGGTCGAAGACGACGACGGATTCGTTCACAGAATAGCCCAATACGGCAAGGATACCTGCCAAGACGGTCAGCGAAAATTCCCATTGGAAGAAGGCAAAGCAGCCGAGAATAATCACGATGTCGTGCATATTGGCGATAATGGCAGATACGGCAAAACGCCATTCAAAACGCATGGACAAGTAAATAATAATACCTGCCACTACGAAGCCCAATGCCATCAAACCATTGGTAACCAATTCCTCACCGACTTGCGGGCCGATAAATTCGACTTGGCGCAAAGTAACGTCGGGACTGTCTTTTTTCAGCAAATCCATAACCTGATTGGACAACTGTGCGGAAGTAACACCTTCTTTGTTCGGCAGGCGGATCATGATGTGTTTGTTCGTACCCAATGCCTGAACCTGTACATCACCCATTTTCAGCGTATCGAGGCGGTCGCGCATCTTATTGACATCCGCACCCTGCTGATATTGGACTTCCATTACCGTACCGCCGGTAAATTCGACAGAGAAATTCAGGCCCTTGGTTACCAAAAAGAATACGGCGGCGATAAACGTAACCAACGAAATGAAGGTCGTCAGTTTGCCGTAGCTCATAAACGGAATATCGCGTTTGATTTTAAAGAGTTCCATAGCTTACTCCTTACCTGCCGCAGTTTCGGCTTCAGGTTTCCATACCGCACCGATGGAAATATTCTGCAATTTGCGTCTGCGTCCGTACCACAGGTTGACCAACGCACGGAATACGACGACGGACGAATACATCGAAGTCAGAATACCCAAACAGTGTACGACAGCAAAGCCGCGTACCGGGCCGGAACCGAATACCAAAAGCGCGATACCGGCAATCAGCGAAGTCAGGTTCGAATCGACAATGGTCGCCCATGCGTGTTGGAAACCGAGGTTGATGGCCTGCTGCGGCGGCACACCGGCACGCAATTCTTCGCGGATACGTTCGTTAATCAAGACGTTGGAGTCGATTGCCATACCCAGCGTCAACGCCAGCGCGGCAATACCCGGCAACGTCAGCGTTGCCTGCATGGCAGACAAAATACCGATTAGGAACAGTATGTTGGTACTCAATGCAATGGTGGAAAAGAAACCCATCAGACGATAGTAAACCACCATGAATGCAGCAACGAAGGCAAAACCCCATAAAGTCGAATGGAAGCCTTTTTCGATGTTCTCCTTACCCAAAGACGGACCGATGGTGCGTTCTTCGACAATCTGCATCGGCGCGGCAAGGGATCCGGCGCGCAGCAGCAAAGACGTATCGTTGGCTTCGGCTGTCGTCATGCTTCCGGAAATTTCCACGCGTCCGCCGGTAATGGCAGTACGGATAACCGGTGCGGTTACAACCTCGGATTTTCCTTGGTCGATCAAAACCATCGCCATGCGTTTGCCGACATTTGCGGCAGTCAGTTCGCCGAAAATGCTGCCGCCTGCGCTGTCCAAACTCAGGCTTACGGCAGGTGCGCCCATTTGGTCGAAACTTGGTTGCGCGTCGTTGATGTTGTCGCCGGTCAGTTCAACCTGTTTGCTGATCAACAGGGTCTCCGGATGATCCCCACCACTTGAAAGCAGCTCATAACCTGCGGGTACATTACCTTCCGAAGCCTCGCGCAACTTAACAGGATCATCCTCCACCATGCGCACTTCCAAAGTCGCAGTACGGCCGATAATGTCTTTTGCCTTGGCAGTATCCTGCACGCCGGGAAGCTGTACGACAATACGGTCCAAACCTGACTGTTGGATAATCGGTTCTGCCACACCCAATTCGTTTACACGGTTATGCAGTGTAGTGATGTTTTGCTTCACCGCATCTGATCGTACTTTATTCACCGCCTCTTCCGAAAGCGTCAATACAATATTGCTACCTTCCGAATTTAACGTTGCCTCAGGAAACAGCTTGCGCAACTGCGGCAGTGCCTTTTGCACATCACCGGCATCCTGCAAAGGGACGGTCAGGCTGTTTTCAGCCTGACGCACCGTGCCGCTGCGGATTTTTTCGCGGCGCAGTTCACGGCGGATGTCGCCCGAATAACGTTCAAACGTTTTCTGCATCGCGGCTTTCATATCGACCTGCATGGTGAAATGCACGCCGCCGCGCAGGTCCAAACCCAAAAACATCGGATTGGCTTTGATTTTCGCCATCCATTCGGGGCTGTCCGCCAACAGGTTGAGCGCGGTAATATACCCTTCGCCCAAAGTGTTTTCGATGATGTCGCGCGCTTTAAGCTGCGTTTCGGTGTCTTTAAAACGCACTTTCAGTGAATTGTCCACAACAAACATCCCGTCGGTCTGAATACCCGCGTTTTGCAGTGCGGCATCCACTTTGGATTGAGTCTGTTCGTTGATGATGATGGCTTGTCGGTTGGTCGATACCTGCACGGCGGGCGTTTCGCCGAATAGGTTGGGCAGCGAATACACTGCGGCAACCGCAATCGTGAACACAATCAGCAGATATTTCCATAAAGGATAACGGTTCATCATTGTTCCTTAATGGTTGAAACCCCACCCTTTCGGTGGTGTCGGAATCGGGCTATTTCAGAAGAGGCAAAACCCCTTCCCAGTCAGACGAGACCGGAGGGCGGCATCCTGAATATGCCGCCCTGCGTGTCGGAACATGGTCAAGCCTTCGGTTGGAATTCAAAACAAAGTGCCGCATACGGGCTTTCCCGATGCGGCTTGTCGGCACAAATCAATCGACTTTTGAGGCAATCGCATTGCGTTCCACTTCGACCTCGATTTTTGTACCCTGTCCGATATCCACGGTAAAAAACTGTTCGCCGACTCTGGTTACCTTACCCTTGAAACCTGCCGCCAAGACCACTTTATCGCCGGCTTTCAAGGCGGCAAGCATCGCCTGATGCGCTTTGAATTTCTTTTGTTGGGGGCGCATGATCAGGAAGTAGAACACCACCATAATCAACACCAAAGGAGCAAATTGTGCAACAGCTTGATTCATAATTTATCCGTTCTTTCTAAATATGATTGAAAATCGAGCGGGGTATATAATAGCATAAGACCGTAAACAATATATCGGGTTTGCTGCCCATACCCAACCGTATGCCGTCTGCAACCCCTTTCCCGAACCCATGCCGCTGACCCGCCTGTTCCTGAAACTCTACGCCCTGCTGCGCCTTTTTTTGGGCAAAAACGCCCAGACCGCCTGGCTTTTCCACCCCGCCTGCACCGGACACGAACCCGGAGCAAACCATCCCGATTCGCCCGACCGCATCCTCTGCATCGAGCAGGCATTGCGCCGCGCCGGTATTTGGCAGCACCTCCAAACCGTAGAGGCGGAAGAAATCAGCGATACGCGCCTTGCACTTGTCCACTCGAGCAAATATCTGAACCGTTTGGAATCTTGCCTACCCGAAGACGGCAAGATTTGCCGTTTGGACGACGACACCGTTATCAGCAAAAACTCCCTGTCCGCCGCCCGTTTTTCCGCCGGTTCGGCAGTTCAGGCGGTCGATATGGTCATGAAACGCAAAGCATGGCATGCCTTTTGCGTCGCCCGCCCGCCGGGGCATCACGCGAAAAGCGGCAAAGCCGGCGGATTCTGCCTGCTGAACAACGTTGCCGCCGGCGTCATGCATGCCATTGCCGAATACCGCCTGAAACGCATTGCCGTCATCGATTTCGATGTCCACTACGGCGACGGTACGGCAGAAATATTCAAAGACGATCCGCGTATCCTGTTTTTCAACCTGTTTGAAACCGACCTTTTCCCCTTCCCCGAAAACAACGATATGCCCGACGGCGGCAATATGGTGCACCTGCCCTTGCCGCCGGGAACGGGCAGCCGCACATTCCGCGAAGCCGTCCGCAAACAGTGGCTGACCCGGCTTGCCGCATTCAAACCCGAACTGGTACTGCTGTCGGCAGGATTCGACGCACACCGTCTGGACGAATCGGGCAGGCTCAACCTGCACGAGGCAGATTTTGCCTGGCTGACACACAAAATCATTCAGACGGCATCGGGCTGCCCCGGCAAAATCGTATCCGTACTCGAAGGCGGCTACACCCTTGAACCTCTGGCACAATCTGCTGCCGAGCATATCCGCGTGCTGGCAGGGCTGGGCAAATCCGATGCCGCAACCGCCTATCAGAAAACACTGAACCCGACAAAAAAACGGTTTGCCAAACCGAAAACCGGACAGGTACGCCAACCTACCCAATCCGACCGTTACGATATAAATGCCGTCTGAAGCCGATTCGGTTTTCAGACGGCATCATTATTTGACCTGACGCAAACAGAAAGCCTTCCGCGTGCTTAAACACGTCTCTTGTAGTAAAATAACATCTAAACAGATTCAACCGGAAACGGTCAGGCTTCTTCACGCCATTCCCATTTCAACCGCCGTCCGACATTTTTCAGACGGCATTCCTACTTGAAAACAAGGAGCGTTACAATGAAAGCAGCACGTTTTTACGATAAAGGCGACATCCGCATCGAAGACATCCCCGAACCGGCCGTCGCCCCCGGCACCGTCGGCATCAATGTCGCCTGGTGCGGCATCTGCGGCACCGACCTGCACGAATTTATGGAAGGCCCGATTTTCATCCCGCCCTGCGGTCATCCGCACCCGATTTCCGGCGAGTCCGCACCCGTCACGATGGGACACGAGTTCTCCGGCGTGGTCTATGCCGTCGGCGAAGGCGTAGACGACATCAAAGTCGGTCAACACGTTGTTGTCGAGCCTTACATCGTACACGATAACGTACCGACCGGCCCCGGCAGCAACTACCACCTCTCCAAAGACATGAACTTCATCGGCTTGGGCGGCTGCGGCGGCGGCCTGTCCGAAAAAATCGCCGTCAAACGCCGTTGGGTGCATCCGATTTCCGACAAAATCCCGTTGGATCAAGCCGCTTTGATCGAGCCTCTGTCCGTCGGCCACCACGCTTATGTACGCAGCGGCGCGAAAGAAGGCGATGTCGCATTGGTCGGCGGCGCAGGTCCGATTGGTTTGCTGTTGGCCGCCGTGTTGAAAGCCAAAGGCATCAAAGTCATCATCACCGAATTGAGCAAAGCGCGCAAAGACAAAGCCCGCGAATCCGGCGTTGCCGACTACATCCTCGACCCGTCCGAAGTCGATGTCGTCGAAGAAGTGAAAAAACTGACCAACGGCGAAGGCGTGGACGTGGCATTCGAATGTACCAGCGTGAACAAAGTGTTGGATACTTTGGTCGAAGCCTGCAAACCCGCCGCCAACTTGGTTATCGTATCCATCTGGAGCCACCCCGCCACCGTCAACGTCCACAGCGTCGTGATGAAAGAACTGGATGTGCGCGGCACGATTGCCTACTGCAACGACCACGCGGAAACCATCAAACTGGTCGAAGAAGGCAAAATCAACCTCGAGCCTTTCATCACCCAGCGCATCAAGCTGGACGAACTGGTTTCCGAAGGCTTTGAGCGTCTGATTCACAACAACGAATCCGCCGTTAAAATTATTGTGAATCCAAACCTGTAAGCAAATTACATTTGCAACAGCACAAATGCCGTCTGAAACGCTCAGACGGCATTTTTTCAACGAAACGCAACAGGCGTATTGCCCGAAAGCAGCCGTTTAGCCTATCATTCCGAACAAACAGAAACAAACAGAGGGAAAATCATGGGAGATTCCGTACTATCCGCCATCCAACAAACCATCATCCAGCGCAAATCTGCCGATCCGTCCGAATCTTACGTCGCACAGCTCCTGCATAAGGGCGAAGACAAAATTCTGAAAAAAGTCATTGAAGAGGCGGGCGAAGTGTTGATGGCATCCAAAGACAAAGACCCGTCCCACCTGATTTACGAAGTTGCCGACTTATGGTTTCACACCATGATTCTTCTGACACACCACGACCTGAAGGCGGAAGACGTACTGGACGAACTTGCGCGCCGTCAAGGTTTGTCGGGCTTGGCCGAAAAAGCCGCTCGCACAGAATCTTGAATTTATATTACAATCCGCACTTTCCCACATTCAATCCGTCTGACCGCTTTTCAGACGGCATCGGAGTCGTTATGGACAACTGTATTTTCTGTAAAATTGCCGCCAAAGAGATTCCGGCGCAAACCGTCTATGAAGACGGCGAAATGGTTTGTTTCAAAGACATCAACCCCGCCGCTCCGGTTCATCTGCTGCTGATTCCCAAAGTCCATTTCGATTCGCTGGCGCACGCCGCGCCCGAACATCAGCAGCTATTGGGCAAAATGATGTTGAAAGTTCCCGAAATCGCTAAAGCTTCGGGACTGACCGACGGCTTTAAAACCCTAATCAATACCGGCAAAGGCGGCGGGCAAGAAATCTTCCACCTGCATATACACATCATGGGCACACCCGTATAAACCGTTATTTCACAATCAACCCCCTAATACTTACTTAAGGATACATCATGGGCAGTTTTTCTCTTACGCACTGGATTATCGTACTGATTATCGTCGTTTTGATATTCGGCACCAAAAAACTGCGCAACGTCGGCAAAGACCTCGGCGGCGCGGTTCATGACTTCAAACAGGGGCTGAACGAAGGCACAGACGGCAAAGAAGCCAAAAAAGACGATGTAATCGAACACAAAAAAGACGAAGACAAAGCGTAATTTATGTTTGATTTCGGTTTGGGCGAGCTGATTTTGGTCGGCATTATCGCCCTGATTGTCCTCGGCCCCGAACGCCTGCCCGAGGCCGCCCGCACCGCCGGACGGCTCATCGGCAGGCTGCAACGCTTTGTCGGCAGTGTCAAACAGGAATTTGACACTCAAATCGAACTGGAAGAACTGAGGAAGGCAAAGCAGGAATTCGAAGCTGCCGCTGCTCAGGTTCGAGACAGCCTCAAAGAAACCGATACGGATATGCAGAACAGTCTGCACGACATTTCTGACGGTCTGAAACCTTGGGACAAACTGCCCGAACAGCGCACGCCTGCCGATTTCGGTGTCGATGAAGGCGGCACCCCCCTTCCTGATGCGGCAAACACCCTATCAGACGGCATTTCCGACGTTATGCCGTCTGAACGTTCCGATACTTCCGCCGAAACCCTTGGGGACGACAGGCAAACCGGCAGTACAGCCGAACCCGCGGAAACCGACAAAGACCGCGCATGGCGGGAATACCTGACTGCTTCTGCCGCCGCACCCGTCGTACAGACCGTCGAAGTCAGCTATATCGATACTGCTGTTGAAACGCCTGTTCCGCACACCACTTCCCTGCGCAAACAGGCAATAAGCCGCAAACGCGATTTTCGTCCGAAACACCGCGCCAAACCGAAATTGCGCGTCCGTAAATCATAAAGAGGGCAATCCGGTGTCCGAAACACAAAACGAACAACCCGTCCAACCGCTTGTCGAACACCTCATCGAGCTGCGCCGCCGCCTGATGTGGACGGTTGTCGGCATCTTAGTCTGCTTTTTCGGCCTAATGCCGTTTGCCCAACAACTCTATACTTTTATCGCCGACCCGCTGATGGCAAACCTGCCAAAAGACACCAGCATGATTGCCACCGATGTCATCGCACCATTTTTCGTGCCGGTCAAAGTTACCCTGATGGCGGCATTTTTAATTTCGCTGCCGCATACGCTCTACCAAATCTGGGCATTTGTCGCCCCCGCACTCTATCAAAACGAAAAACGCCTGATTACCCCGCTTGTCCTCTCAAGCGTCAGCCTGTTTTTCATCGGCATGGCGTTTGCCTATTTTCTGGTTTTTCCCGTCATTTTCAAATTCCTTGCCGGCGTTACCCCTGTCGGCGTCAATATGGCGACAGACATCGACAAATACCTGTCCTTTATCTTAGGCATGTTCGTTGCGTTCGGCACAACCTTTGAAGTTCCCATCGTCGTTATCCTGTTAACCAAAATCGGCGTGGTAACAACCGGACAGCTCAAACATGCCCGCCCCTATGTCATTGTCGGTGCTTTTGTCATTGCCGCAGTCATCACACCGCCCGATGTCATCTCACAAACCCTACTTGCCATTCCACTGATTCTCTTATACGAAGCAGGTATTTGGTTCGGACGCTTCTTCACTCCACGTTCAGAACAGGATGGCGACATACAGCCGCCTGCAAAAACCTGACACTATGCCGTCTGAAGCCCCGTCGCACATTAAGGAGCACACCGTGAACACCCTTTACTTAGGTTCGGGCAGCCCACGCAGAATGGAAATCCTGACGCAGTTGGGCTATCGGGTCGTCAAGCTGCCTGCCGAGATCGACGAAACGGTCAGACAGAACGAAGACCCTGCCCGTTACGTTCAAAGGATGGCAGAAGAAAAAAACCGAACCGCCCTGACCCTCTTTTGCGAAACCAACGGCGCAATGCCTGACTTTCCCTTGATTACAGCGGATACCTGCGTTGTTTCAGACGGCATTATATTAGGCAAACCCCGCTCCCAAGCCGAAGCAGTCAAATTCTTAAAACTGCTGTCGGGAACCGGGCATACCGTCCTGACTGCCGTCTGCATCCGTTATCGCGGCAAAACGACAAGCCGCGTCCAAACCAACAACGTCGTTTTCAAACCCCTGAGTTCGGAAGAAATTTCCGCCTATGTGCAAAGCGGCGAACCGATGGACAAAGCCGGCGCCTACGCCGTACAAGGCATAGGCGGCATCTTTATCCAATCTATCGAAGGCAGCTTCAGCGGCATTATGGGGCTGCCCGTTTATGAAACCGTTTCGATGTTGCAGGATTTGGGATACCGCTCCCCCTTGTCCGCCCTTAAACCGTAAAGACTGCCGTGAACAGACAAACCGCTTACCTCCTTGCCTCTTTCAGCCTGATTGCACTGATAATCCTGTCCCTTTCCTGGGAACTGTGGATTGCACCGTTGCGCCCGGGCGGTTCGTGGCTCGCGCTCAAAGCCCTCCCCCTCTGTCTGCCGCTTTCAGGTATTCTGAAGAAAAAAATCTATACCTACCAATACAGCTCTATGCTGGTTCTGATTTATTTTGCCGAAGCCGTCATGCGCCTGTTCGACGCTTATCCGACAGAACAGATTTGCGCCGCGCTTTCCGCAGTATTCAGCATCATCTTCTTCATCTCCTGCCTGTCGTTCGTCAAACAATACAAGGAAACAAACAATGTCCGCTGAAACGACCGTATCCGGCGCGCGCCCCGCCGCCAAACTGCCGATTTACATCCTGCCCTGCTTCCTTTGGATAGGCATCGTCCCCTTTACCTTCGCGCTCAGGCTGGAACCGTCGCCCGACTTTTACCACGATGCCGCCGCCGCAGCCGGCCTGATTGTCCTGTTGTTCCTCACGGCAGGAAAAAAACTGTTTGATGTCAAAATCCCCGCCATCAGCTTCCTTCTGTTTGCAATGGCGGCGTTTTGGTATCTTCAGGCACGCCTGATGAACCTGATTTACCCCGGTATGAACGACATCGTCTCTTGGATTTTCATCTTGCTCGCCGTCAGCGCGTGGGCCTGCCGGAGCTTGGTCGCACACTTCGGACAAGAACGCATCGTGACCCTGTTTGCCTGGTCGCTGCTTATCGGCTCCCTGCTTCAATCCTGCATCGTCGTCATCCAGTTTGCCGGCTGGGAAGACACCCCCCTGCTTCAAAACCTCATCGTTTACAGCGGGCAAGGCGTAATCGGACACATCGGGCAGCGCAACAACCTCGGACACTACCTGATGTGGGGCATACTCGCCGCCGCCTACCTCAACGGACAACGAAAAATCCCCGCCGCCCTCGGCGCAATCTGCCTGATTATGCAGACCGCCGTTTTAGGTTTGGTCAATTCGCGCACCATCTTGACCTACATAGCCGCCATCGCCCTCATCCTTCCCTTCTGGTATTTCCGTTCGGACAAATCCAACAGGCGGACGATGCTCGGCATAGCCGCAGCCGTATTCCTTACCGCGCTGTTCCAATTTTCCATGAACACCATTCTGGAAACCTTTACCGGCATCCGCTACGAAACTGCCGTCGAACGCGTTGCCAACGGCGGTTTCACAGACTTGCCGCGCCAAACCGAATGGCGCAAAGCCCTTGCCGCCTTCCAGTCCGCCCCGATATTCGGGCACGGCTGGAACAGTTTTGCCCAACAAACCTTCCTCATCAATGCCGAACAGCACAACATACACGACAACCTCCTCAGCAACTTGTTCACCCATTCCCACAACATCGTCCTCCAACTCCTTGCAGAGATGGGAATCAGCGGCACGCTTCTGGTTGCCGCAACCCTGCTGACGGGCATTGCCGGGCTGCTGAAACGCCCCCTGACCCCCGCATCGCTTTTCCTAATCTGCACGCTTGCCGTCAGTATGTGCCACAGTATGCTCGAATATCCTTTGTGGTATGTCTATTTCCTCATCCCTTTCGGACTGATGCTCTTCCTGTCCCCCGCAGAGGCTTCAGACGGCATCGCCTTCAAAAAAGCCGCCAATCTCGGCATACTAACCGCCTCCGCCGCCATATTCGCAGGATTGCTGCACTTGGACTGGACATACACCCGGCTGGTTAACGCCTTTTCCCCCGCCACTGACGACAGTGCCAAAACCCTCAACCGGAAAATCAACGAACTGCGCTATATTTCCGCAAACAGTCCGATGCTGTCCTTTTATGCCGACTTCTCTCTCGTAAACTTCGCCCTGCCGGAATACCCCGAAACCCAGACTTGGGCGGAAGAAGCAACCCTCAAAGCACTAAAATACCGCCCCTACTCCGCCACCTACCGCATCGCCCTCTACCTGATGCGGCAAGGCAAAGTTGCAGAAGCAAAACAATGGATGCGGGCGACACAGTCCTATTACCCCTACCTGATGCCCCGATACGCCGACGAAATCCGCAAACTGCCCGTATGGGCGCCGCTGTTGCCCGAACTGCTCAAAGACTGCAAAGCCTTCGCCGCCGCGCCCGACCATCCGGAAGCAAAACCCTGCAAATGACCCGCGCCGGCGGATGTGTATGCCGTCTGAAATATAAAAACCCTTGCAAAGCATTGCAAAAAACAGCAAACACGCAGAAAAATACGCTATCAAAAAACATTGCAGCCGTGTTAAGATAAACCGTTAAACACCTGTTTCATGCCCGTCCCAAACCTAGCGGGCGCATACCACCACGGAAAAGGAAACACCATGAGCCGCGTATTACTCGTAGATGACGATGCCCTGCTGACCGAACTGCTGACCGAATACCTGAGCGCCGAAGGTCTGAACGTCCACAGCGTTCCCGACGGCGAAGCAGGCGTACAGGAAATCCTGAGCGGGCAATACGATGTAGTCGTATTGGATTCCATGATGCCCAAAATGAACGGCTTGGATGTCTTGAAAAACGTACGCGCCCAAAGCACCGTCCCCATCATCATGCTGACCGCCAAAGGCGACGACATCGACCGAATCATCGGCTTGGAAATGGGTGCGGACGACTATGTCCCCAAACCCTGCACACCACGCGAACTCTTGGCACGTATCAATGCCATCCTCCGCCGCGCACAACACAGCGGCGAACAAAACAACGCATCCAACAGCATCTCCGTCAGCGATGTCGTCCTGTACCCCGCCAAACGCCAGGCATCCGTCAAAGACACGCCGCTCGAACTGACCAGCACCGAATTCAACCTGCTCGAAGTCCTGATGCGCCATGCCGGACAGGTAGTCAGCAAAGAAACCCTGTCCGTCGAAGCACTCGACCGCAAGCTGGCAAAATTCGACCGCAGCATCGACGTGCACATTTCCAGCATCCGGCACAAGCTGGGCGATGCCTCGCTGATTCAAACCGTACGCGGCTTGGGCTACCTGTTTGTCAAAAACTGAAGCAGCGGGCAAATGAAACTGTTCCAACGCATTTTCGCCACATTTTGCGCGGTTATCGTCTGCGCAATCTTTGTGGCGAGTTTTTCTTTTTGGCTGGTGCAGAACACCCTTGCCGAAAACCAATTCAACCAACGCCGCACCATCGAAACCACATTAATGGGCAGCATTATTTCCGCATTCAAGACACGGGGCGACAACGGCGCACGCGAAATCCTGACCGAATGGAAAGACAGCCCCGTCTCATCCGCCGTTTACGTCATACAGGGCGACGAGAAAAAAGACATCTTAAACCGCTATATCGACAATTACACCATAGAACGCGCCCGACTGTTTGCCGCCAACAACCCCCATTCCAACCTTGTCCACATCGAATACGACCGTTTCGGCGAAGAATACCTGTTCTTCATTAAAGGCTGGGACAACCACCAGGCACAACGCCTGCCCAGCCCGCTGTTTATCCCGGGCCTGCCGCTTGCCCCGATTTGGCACGAATTCATCATCCTCTCCTTCATCATCATCGTCGGACTGCTGATGGCATATATCCTTGCCGGCAACATTGCCAAACCCATCAGAATCTTAGGCAACGGCATGGACAGGGTGGCAAACGGAGAACTTGAAACCCGCATCTCCCAACAGGTCGACGACCGTGATGACGAATTGTCCCATCTCGCACTGCAATTCGACAAAATGGTGGAAAAACTCGAAAAACTTGTCGCCAAAGAACGCCACCTGCTCCACCACGTTTCCCACGAAATGCGCTCCCCGCTTGCCCGTATGCAGGCAATTGTCGGACTGATTCAGGCGCAGCCCCAAAAACAGGAACAATATCTTAAACGGCTGGAAGGCGAACTGACCCGCATGGATACGCTGGTCGGGGAACTGTTAACCCTGTCCCGTCTCGAAACCTCCAATATAGCTTTGGAAAAAGAAAGCCTGAAACTCCTGCCCTTTCTGGGCAACCTGGTAGAAGACAACCAAAGTATCGCCCAAAAGAACGGACAGACGGTCGCCCTGTCCGTCGACGGAAAAATCCCCGAAAACACAACCATCCTTGCCAACGAAAGCTACCTGTACCGCGCCTTCGACAACGTCATCCGCAACGCCGTCAACTACAGTCCCGAAGGCAGCACCATCCTGATCAACATCGGACAAGACCACAAACACTGGATAATCGACGTTACCGACAACGGTCCCGGCGTGGACGAAATGCAGCTCCCGCACATCTTCACCGCTTTCTACCGTGCAGACTCCAGTGCCAACAAACCCGGAACAGGGCTTGGACTTGCCCTGACACAACACATCATCGGGCAGCACTGCGGCAAAATCATCGCCGAAAACATCAAACCGAACGGTCTGCGGATGCGCTTTATCCTGCCCAAGAAAAAAACCGGTTCCAAACCAGAAAAAAGTGCGAACTGACCATAATGCCGTCTGAACCCGCTTCAGACGGCATTGCACAAACAGTTACCCCAAAACAAACACACAGTGAGTGCATCTCCAACAATCACGCACATACCGTCCGCAAAGGAATATATCATGCCGACACAAACCGATCCCGGCTACTTCTTCATGCCCAACCACATTATCCTGATAGGCGCGAGCGAACAACCGTACAGCCTTGGCGAACGCATACTCAGCAACCTGCTGAGTACGCCCTTTCAAGGAAAAATCACCCCCGTAAACCCGCGCCACCACACCATAGCCGGACTGCCCGCCTACACCAGCCTCAACAAAATCCCCGGCAGTGCAGACCTGATTATTGCCGTTACCCCGCCCGACAGTTACGACACCCTCTTCAAAACCTGCCGCAAAAAGCAGCTCCGACACATCATCCTCATACAGGACTGGGACAGCCTGTCTGCCGCAGAACTGCACACCGCCGAAACTGCCATCCGCAAACACCACGGCAACGGACTCAACATCACCGCCTGCACCACCGCAGGCATCCAACTGCCCTCACTCGGACTCAACATCAGTACCCAAGACGGATACGCCGCAGGCCATACCGCCATACTGACCGGCAATGCCGCCGTCAGCCGCCAAATCGATACCGTCCTCAAAAAACTCCATCAAGGCATATCCCGCCACATCAGCCTGAACTACGGCATCAGCCCCATCACTTCCTCCGACTGGCTCAACCGCTTCGGCCACAGCCTGCACACCAAAACCGCCGTCCTACACCACAACCCGGAAGAGGACCAGCGCAAACTGTTCAGCGCAATCCGCCAATTTACCCGCCATACGCCGCTGATTCTCCACATTACCTGCCGCACGACAGAAACCGACCGTGCCGTACTGCACTGCCTCGCCCGACACTGCAACTTCCTCATCAGTTTCAACGCCGACGACCTCGAAGCCGCACTGCGCGCCCAACTGTCCGACCTTCCACCCCTGTCCCGACTCGACATCCTGTCCGACACGCCTGCTGAATGGCTGCACGCGCACACCCCCGAAAACCTCACCCTCCACTTTCCCAACCTTCCCCACCACATCCGCAACGGACACCTGACCGGCACACCCACACCCTCAACCTGCCACGACATCGCCTCACGTCAGCTTGCCCGCCCCGACACCCAAGCCGTCCTGACCATCCTCAGCCCCTACGGATACGAGGATTACAAAAAAACAGCACGCGCCCTTATCCGCCTGTCCGAACAGACCGCCAAACCCCTGCTCGTCAGCAGCCCCTTTTCAGACGGCATAACCCATTTCGACACACCCACACAGGCAATCCGCACCCTTTCCTACCGCAACACCGCCGCCGCCCTGAAGCAGGCACAGCTCGACATTGCACCGCCGCAGCCATGCCGTCTGAAAACACCGCAACCCCAAAACATCAAAAAAGCCCTTACAGCGGCAAACCCTTCCCTGCTCGCCGAAGCCCTGCACCTCCCCCCCTACCGGCACACCACCCATAACGCCGTCCAATTCCAATTCGGCAGCCACCCCCTCTATGGCGACATCCTGACCGCACGCCGCAACGGACAAACCACTGCCGTACTCCCGCCGTTTACCACACTTGACAACCGCCACCTTGCCCGCTTTGCCGAACTCGACGACACACAAACCCTCGACTGCTTCCTGCACACACTGACCGTCATTCCCGAATACCGCCAACACATTCTCGGCATCACCCTCAACCTAAACGGCGGACAATACAATACCGACTTTGATCTGAAAGCACCCGAAACACACAATGCACCCGGACGCAAAACAACAAGCAAGACCGTACAAACCCTCGAACACGCCGCCGCAAAAATGCAAAGTGCCGCCCAATACCTGAAACACAAAAACCCGGCAGCCTCCGAGTTCCTCCGACACACAAGCGAAGCTGCCGCCGAACTGCTCAGCAGTAAAACCGCAACCGATAAAAAAACACCCAACGTGCTCCCGCCCTACCCTGAGGCACACCCAAAAATACTGTTTCTAAAAAACAACATGACCGTTACAGTAAGCCCGCTGCTGCCCGAAGATGCCGAGGCCAAACAAAAATTCATCCGAAAACTCAGTCCCGAAGCACGGTACACACGCTTCATGACCCACACCAACGAACTTCCTGAAGGTACATTGGCACGCTTATGCAACCCAGACTACTACTGCGAAGCCGCATGGACAGCAAGAGATAATAACGACAACATCGTCGCCGTCGCCCGCCACAGCCGCCTGAACCGCAACGAATGCGAGTTCGCCATCGCACTGGCAGAACATATGCGCGGCAGCGGGCTGGCACAAAAAATGATGGGGCTCGTCATCCGTACTGCCGCACAACAAGGCTACCGCGCCATCAGTGCCGACATTCTCAAAACCAATACCCCCATGATCAAACTTGCTGAAAAATCAGGATTTACCCTCAAGGAATCGGACACCGAAAAAAACCTGTACCGCGCATATCTGAACCTTGCGGCAGACAAAACAACAGAAAAAACAAATAAAAACTTGCGCACCGACCACAAAATAACCTAAAATCGGCAGTTTCCATATATCCGATTTTCTCAAAAGGACTCAAAATGGTAGTTATCCGTTTGGCACGCGGCGGCTCGAAACACCGCCCTTTCTACAACGTCATCGTTACTGACTCACGCAGCCGCCGCGACGGCCGCTTCATCGAACGCGTAGGCTTCTACAACCCCGTAGCCAACGAAAAACAAGAGCGCGTCCGCCTCAATGCAGACCGCCTGAACCACTGGATTGCACAAGGCGCGCAAGTCAGCGACTCCGTTGCAAAACTGATTAAAGAACAAAAAGCCGCCTAATCCGCATTTGCCGCCATGACAGACACTCAAAACCGGGTAGCCATGGGCTACATCAAAGGCGTATTCGGCATAAAGGGCTGGTTGAAAATTGCCGCCAACACCGAATATTCCGACAGCCTTTTGGACTACCCCGAGTGGCATTTGGTCAAGGACGGCAAAACCGTCAGCGTTACCCTTGAAGCCGGAAAAGTCGTCAACGGCGAACTCCAAGTCAAATTCGAAGGCATAGACGACCGCGACTTGGCATTCTCATTGCGCGGTTACACCATCGAAATACCCCGTGAAGCATTCGCCCCGACAGAAGAAGACGAATACTACTGGGCAGACTTGGTCGGCATGACCGTCGTTAACAAAGACCATACCGTTTTAGGCAAGGTAAGCAACCTGATGGAAACCGGTGCAAACGACGTATTAGTGGTTAATGGAAAATACGGGCAAATCCTGATTCCGTTCGTTTCCCAATATATCGAAACCGTCGATACCGGCAGTAAGACCATTACTGCCGATTGGGGTTTGGACTACTGATGCTTATCCAGGCAGTTACCATTTTCCCCGAAATGTTCGACAGCATTACCCGCTACGGCGTAACGGGACGCGCGAATAGACAGGGAATCTGGCAGTTTGAAGCCGTCAATCCCCGAAAGTTTGCCGACAACAGATTGGGCTACATCGACGACCGCCCGTTCGGCGGCGGCCCGGGAATGATTATGATGGCTCCGCCGCTTCATGCAGCAATAGAACATGCCAAAGCACAATCTTCCCAAACCGCAAAAGTCATCTACCTCAGCCCGCAAGGGAAACCGCTGACACACCAAAAAGCGGCAGAACTGGCAGAACTTCCGCATCTGATTCTGCTGTGTGGACGCTATGAGGGAATAGACGAAAGACTGCTGCAAAGCAGCGTCGATGAAGAAATCAGCATCGGAGACTTCGTCGTTTCCGGCGGAGAGCTTCCCGCCATGATGCTGATGGATGCGGTATTGAGGCTCGTACCTGGCGTATTGGGCGATATGCAGTCTGCCGAACAGGATTCGTTCTCAAGCGGCATTTTGGACTGCCCCCACTACACCAAACCCTTAGAATTTCAAGGCATGGCTGTTCCGGAAGTATTACGTTCCGGCAATCATGGCTTGATAGCGGAATGGCGGTTGGAACAATCGCTGCGCCGCACCTTGGAGCGCAGACCCGATCTTTTGGAAAAGCGCGTTTTAATCCCAAAGGAATCCCGCCTCTTGGAAACCATCCGGCAAGAGCAACGGGAAATCCAATCATAATTTAGGAAAAAAACAATGAACCTGATTCAACAGCTCGAGCAAGAAGAAATTGCCCGCCTGAACAAAGAAATCCCCGAATTCGCACCGGGCGACACCGTAGTCGTATCCGTACGCGTCGTGGAAGGTACCCGCAGCCGTCTGCAAGCCTACGAAGGCGTTGTCATTGCACGCCGCAACCGTGGTCTGAACAGCAACTTCATCGTCCGCAAAATCTCCAGCGGCGAAGGTGTTGAACGTACTTTCCAACTGTACTCTCCTACCGTTGAGAAAATCGAAGTCAAACGCCGTGGCGACGTACGCCGTGCCAAACTGTACTACCTGCGCGGCCTGACCGGCAAAGCTGCACGCATCAAAGAAAAACTGCCTGCACGCAAAGGTTGATTCAAACCGTTTTCCCCAATGCCGTCTGAACCTTCAGACGGCATTTCTTATTGCCGCAACATCCGCAACGGAACAGCACCAAGAAGCACACCCCTTCCGGCACATCCCGAATCCCCGTCCGAACCGAACAAAATTTACAGACTAAACGTTATACAGTATCATATCCGCCATATAACGATAACCGCTTTGCCAACTTCCCTTTCAAAACTGCAAATCATTATGACACCTTCCCTCTTACTGTCAGGATTGACCTTCCGCCTCATCCTTGCCCTGATTGCCGTATTCCTTTTATGGGGTGTTTACCTTTGGGCGGTATCGGTATGAGCATCATCGTTGAAAACCTGACCGTCAGCTACCGCCGCCGCCCCGCAGTACACCACGTCGACATTACTTTTGAAGAACATAGTATGTGGGCGGTTTTCGGACCGAACGGCGCAGGGAAATCTACCTTTCTTAAATCCTTGATGGGATTGCAACCCATCGACACCGGCAGCATCCTGTTGGACGGATTGACCCGTCAAAACATCGCCTACCTCCCCCAACAGTCCGACATCGACCGCTCCCAACCTATGACTGTTTTCGACTTGGCAGCAATGGGGCTTTGGTATGAAATCGGCTTTTTCAAAGGGATAAATACCGCGCAAAAACAACGCGTTCACGAATCTTTGGAACGCGTCGGAATGAGGCAGTTTGCCCGCCGCCAAATCGCCCACCTCTCAAACGGACAATTCCAACGCGTCCTTTTTGCCCGAATGCTGGTTCAAAATGCAAAATTCCTGCTTTTGGACGAACCTTTCAATGCCGTTGATGCACGGACAACCTACGAGCTTCTCGACGTATTGCAAAAATGTCATTGCAACGGACACGCTATCATTGCCGTTTTGCACGATTACGAACAAGTCCGCGCCTACTTTCCCAATACCCTGCTGCTCGCCCGCGAAAAAATTGCGGCAGGCGCAACCGAGACCATTCTGACAGAACCCTACCTCGCTCAAGCCAACGCCAAAATGCAGCAACAGGAAAGCCCCGACTGGTGCGCGTCATAAATGCCGTCTGAAACCGAAAAACCATGAACCTCTACGACCTGCTCCTTGCCCCCTTTGCAGAATTCGACTTCATGCGCTACGCCCTCGCATCCGTCTTCTGCCTGTCCCTCAGTGCCGCACCCGTCGGCGTATTCCTCGTCATGCGCCGTATGAGCCTGATAGGCGACGCATTGAGCCACGCCGTCTTGCCCGGTGCCGCCGTCGGCTACATGTTTGCCGGCTTGAGCCTGCCCGCCATGGGTTTGGGCGGCGTAGCCGCAGGCATGCTGATGGCACTGCTTGCCGGACTCGTCAGCCGCTTCACCACCCTGAAAGAAGATGCCAACTTTGCCGCCTTCTACCTGAGCAGCCTCGCCATAGGCGTAGTCCTCGTCAGCAAAAACGGGAGCAGCGTCGATCTGCTGCATCTGCTTTTCGGCTCTGTACTTGCCGTCGATATTCCTGCCCTGCAACTCATCGCCGCCGTATCCACCCTCACACTGCTTACCCTTGCCGTCATCTACCGCCCGCTCGTACTCGAAAGCATCGACCCCCTGTTTCTCAAATCTGTCGGCGGCAAAGGCGGGCTTTGGCACGTCCTCTTTCTCGTCCTGGTCGTCATGAACCTCGTATCCGGCTTTCAAGCCCTCGGCACACTCATGTCCGTCGGACTCATGATGCTGCCAGCCATTACCGCCCGCCTGTGGGCGAAGCATATGGGCGCACTCATCCTCCTATCCGTTCTGACAGCCCTGCTGTGCGGCTTGAGCGGACTGCTCATTTCCTACCACATCGAAATTCCTTCCGGTCCCGCCATCATCCTCTGTTGCAGCGTCCTTTATCTCTTTTCCGTCATACTCGGTAAAGAAGGCGGCATCTTGCCCAAATGGCTCAAAAACCACCGCCACCACACCACCTGACACGGCAGGCTGCTTGAACAAACAGGCGGCTTGTTTTACCATAACGGATGTTACGTTATATCACAGGAGAACAGTTATGAAACACCTCAAACTCACCCTTATTGCCGCATTGCTGACCGCCTCCGCAACTGCCGCCCCTCTGCCCGTCGTAACCAGCTTTAGCATTTTAGGCGACGTTGCCAAACAAATCGGCGGAGAGCGCGTATCCATACAAAATTTGGTCGGAGCCAACCAAGATACTCATGCCTATCACATGACCAGCGGCGACATTAAAAAAATCCGCAGTGCAAAACTTGTCCTGATTAACGGTTTAGGTCTTGAAGCTGCCGATGTACAACGTGCCGTCAAACAAAGCAAAGTATCCTATGCCGAAGCAGCCAAAGGCATCCAACCCCTCAAAGCCGAAGAAGAAGGCGGACACCATCACGACCACCATCACGACCACGATCATGACCACGACCACGACCACGAAGGACACCACCACGACCACGGCGAATTTGACCCCCACGTCTGGAACGACCCCGTCCTTATGTCCGCCTATGCCCAAAACGTCGCCGAAGCCCTGATAAAGGCCGACCCCGAAGGCAAAGTTTATTATCAACAACGCTTGGGCAACTACCAAATGCAGCTTAAAAAACTGCACAGCGACGCACAAGCCGCATTTAATGCCGTCCCTGCCGCCAAACGCAAAGTCCTGACCGGACACGACGCATTTTCCTACATGGGCAAACGTTACCATATCGAGTTCATCGCCCCGCAAGGCGTGAGCAGCGAAGCCGAGCCTTCAGCCAAACAAGTCGCCGCCATCATCCGCCAAATCAAACGCGAAGGCATCAAAGCCGTATTTACCGAAAACATCAAAGACACCCGTATGGTTGACCGCATCGCCAAAGAAACCGGTGTCAACGTCAGCGGCAAACTGTATTCCGACGCGCTCGGCAACGCACCCGCAGACACCTACATCGGAATGTACCGCCACAACATCAAGGCAATGAGCGAAGCGATGAAAAAATAAACCCTAAACACACAATGCCGTCTGAAACCTTTTTCAGACGGCATTCTCATACCCGTGCACAAAAGGCGGCCCCACAACGCACAAATATATAGTGGATTAACAAAAACCGGTACGGCGTTGCCCCGCCTTGTCCTGATTTTGTTAACCCACTATACAACGACCAACATAAACCATTGAAAAAAAAAAAAAAAAAAGA